>CATKGX010000095.1 GCA_949747775.1 uncultured Clostridia bacterium
ATTTTTCCAATTTCTCTTAAATACATTCTAACTGGATCATCTACATTAATTCCCTCTACATTTGTCACATCAATTTCGTCTAATTTAATTTCTTCTACTTCTTGTAAATCTTCAATATCTGGTTCATCTAAATCTTCGTTTAAAAGGTCTACTCCTAAGTCTTCAAAAGCATCAAAAACTTTATCTATTTCTTCTGCATTTGTGTCTTCTAGTTCACTTGCGAGTTCTCCATAAGTAATACGTCCATTTTCTTTTGCTTTTTCTATAATTTTCTTTACTTTTTCTTCTTTGCTTGTTTCTGTGCTTTCTTCTATCTTTTCTTCTTTTTTTGTAGCTTGTTTTTTCATTTCTTTTTCTAGTGCAATTTTTTCCTTTTCTATTTTCTCTTTTCTATTTACTTTCTTAGGTGTATTTTCTTCATTCTTCTTCGTGTTTGCTTCTTTGCTTTCTATAACTGTTTTTTCGTCTTTTTCTGTCTTTTTCATTTTTCTACCCCCTATTTTATTTTAGCCAATTTCAAAATAATTTCATTTAATTCTTTTCCTAGTATGGCTACTTCCTCTTTGGTTAAGCCTTGTGCATTATCTAGTTGTTTACTAATAGTATTTCTCCTATCTACTAGCCTTTCTTTGGTATATATTGCAATTAAGTCATCAATTGCTTTATTAATATCTGTAATTTCAAAATCATATGCCATAATGCCAGACAAGTAATTAATGGTATCTGTGTCTTCAAATTGCTCTAATATGTTATTACTACTATTTCCTTTTTCTATTTCTTCATACAATTTTTTTACAATTTGTTTATTTTTTTCTAATTTCATTAGGTCACTATTAATAACTTGTTGTAATCTTTGGTAGCTTTCTTCTGGATAATTAATTAAAACATAGATTAACATCTTTTCTCTTTTTAATACTATTTCATCCACTTTTTGTTCTTCTATTTTTTCTTTTCTAACATAAGAACTTACTGGTCTTTCTAAGATTTTGGTATCTTTATTCTTCGAATAGGTTAATTTGTTAACTTCTCCATAGATTGCCTCTTTTGATATTTTATGTTCCATAGATATTTTATCTATATAAATTTCTTTTTCAATGTTATTATCTACTTCTGATAATATCTTAGCAATTTGATTTAAAAATTTAATTTTATCATTCGTGTTTTCTATATTTAATCCTTGTTTTAATGTTTTTACTTTAAATTCAACTAATGATATAGCACTGTCAACACATTTTATAAATCGTTCTGGACCATATTTAATAACAAATTCATCTGGATCTTTTGCTCCATAAATTTGAAGAATTCGTATATCACATCCCATATTTTGCAAAATTTCTAGTCCTCTTAATGTTGCAGCTTGCCCAGCTCCATCTGAGTCATAGCCTATAATAACTTGTTCACAGCTTTTTCGAAGTAATCTTCCTTGTTGCTCTGTAAGTGCTGTTCCAAGTGAAGCTACTACATTTGTTATTCCTCTTTGATATAAAGAAATAGCATCCATATAGCCTTCCACGATAATGATTCTTTTGGTATCTCCTTTTTTGGCAACATTTAAACCAAATAAGTTTCTCCCTTTACTATATACAATATTTTCTGGCGAATTAATATATTTCGGTTTACTGTCGTCTAAAACCCTTCCACCAAAAGCAATCACTCTTCCTCTAACATCTTGAATAGGAAACATTAGTCTTCTTCTAAATCTATCAATAAATTTTCCATCATCTGTTTTATTAATTAAACTCGAAGCTAACATTTCTTCTTCTTTAAATCCTTTTTGCTTTAGTAGACGATATAATTCATCGAATTTTCCAGAATAGCCTATCATAAAAGATTTTAATGTTCTATTATCTAATTTTCTTTGCTTAATATAGTCTTGTGCTGGTTTTGAGGTTGGTTTATATAAATTTTCATGGTAAAATTTAGCTGCTTCTTCATTAATTTGATATACTTTTGCTTTTAGCATTGCTTTTTTATCATCTTCAAAATTACTAAGTACTGGAAGTTCTATATTGGCTCTATTCGCTAGTAATTCTAATGTGTCTTTAAAATCAAGACTTTCTATTTTGCTAACAAAGTGAATTACATTTCCACCAACGCCACAGCCAAAACAATGAAAGATTTGTTTATCTGGAGAAACAGAAAAAGAAGGTGATTTTTCTTTATGAAATGGACATAGTCCAAAAAAGTTTCTTCCGCTTCTTTTTAGTATTACGTATTGTGATATTACATCAACAATATCATTATTTGTTCTTATTTCTTCAATTAATTCATCACTATATCTTACCAATTTTTTCAAACCTTTCTTTTACATATTTATTTTATTCGACATAAAGTCTTCAAATCCTTCTTACAAATTGACAATATTATGGCAGAAAAAATCGTATCTACATATTTAGATACGATTTTATTTTTATAAATTTTCACTTGTGCCTGTTCCATCAAATGGAATAAACTTACTAACGATATTTTGGCTTAAGTCTATATTTTCTTCTTGTGGTGCTTTATACTCATCAAATGATATGCTAATTTTGTTATCAACTAATTGTTCTACTTCTTCTTGTGAAGCATGTTCCGCTAATACTAGTTCGCTAACTAATATTTGTTTTGCATTAGAAAGCATTTTCTTTTCACCAGTTGATAATCCTTTTTCTTTTTGTTTAAAGCTTAAATTTCTGACAACGTCAGCTACTTCATATATATCTCCACTCTTCATTTTGTCCATATTATCTCTGTATCTTTTATTCCAGTTTTGTGACATTTCTGTCTCATTTTCTCCTAATATGTTCATTACTTTTGAAGCTTCTTCTTTACCGATTATATTTCTTACACCAACTGTTTCTGCTTTATCAGTTGGTATCATTACTTTTACTTCACCAGGCATCTTAATAATATAATATGCTTGTCTTTCTCCTAATATGTCTTTTTCTTCTATGCTATCGATTGTTCCTGCACCATGCATAGGATATACGATTTTATCTCCTATATTAAACATTTAGGTCCTCCTTTCTATTTGCTAAATTTAATATATGAAGTCAAGAAAGGGTTTGATGTCTCTTTTTTAACTACGTTTCTATTATACTATAAAAATTGGTAAAAGTCAAAACTTTTACCAATAATTTTTTTTGTTTTTTTCCTCGAAACCATTGCTACATTAACGTTTCTCAGGATTAAATTTTTTTTATTTTCTAAAAATACAAATTTAGTATTTTACTTATTTGTTGACCCAAATCCACCTAATCTTTCTCCTTCTGCTACATCGTTATCTACTGCAAAATACTCTTGGAAAATTCCTTGTCCGATTGCTTCACCTTTTTTTATTTCTATGTCTTCCTCTTTCATATTATAAAATGCAAACATAATGTGTCCATCATTATCTGGATTTCCATAGTAATCTTTATCTACAATTCCTACACTATTTGCTAAAATTAAACCTTTTTTCTTTGGGTTAGAACTTCTATTATATAATGCTAAAAATTCATTATCTTTCATATACGCTTTTATACCTGTTTTTATAAGTGTTGGTGCCATTCCTTTTTTGAAAGATGGTACTATAGTGTCTTCTGCTGCTTCTATATCATATCCAGCTGAATATTTTGTTTTTCTTACAGGTAAATTAATCCCTTTATCTTCAAATCCCTTCGCTATTTCAAATCCTCTTGTTCTTTCCATGTTCTATTTCCTCCTATTATTTTTGTTTGACAAAATTATAAATTTTGTGTATAACCTCATTTCTATCATAATTTACTATATACTACTTTTCTATAGAATTCAAGCGAACATTCTAAAATTTTTGTCACTTTTTACTTGCTTACAATTGACATTGTCACATTCTGTCGGCTTTTTGCATAAAATATATTGTGGAAGGCTTATACTTTTGGAGGTGGTAAATCGGATGAATACAGTGATTCCTTTAACAGATTTAAAAATAAACTCTACTGCTAAAATTGACCATATCAATTGTGCAGAACATATAAAAAGGCGTTTTTTAGACTTAGGGATTATTCCAGAGACGTCTATTACACCTGTTTTTAAAAGCGTTGGTAGTGACCCTGTTGCTTATGAAGTTAGAGATACTTTACTTGCCATTCGCTCTCAAGACGCTAAAAATATATTTGTACATTAAATTTTATTTCTTCTATACTATATACAAAAAAATATTATTATGATACAATGTCTAAAAATTAGAGTAGAAAATAAATCGTTAAGACTTAGTAAACGGGAAGTTGTTACTAAGGCAAGGGCAATTTGCCTGCTTATTTATTTTCGCATTCCGCTAATCAAAGATATTTGGAAGTATTTTAGCTCCCTTTTCTTTTGATGTGGAATGATAAAGAAAGGAGTTTTTTTATGCGTAAAAACAAAAAGATTATATTAACTGCTATTTTCTTGGCAATGCTAATTATCTTATCTAGATTTCTATCTATTAAAACACCTATTTTAAAGATTAGTTTTGCATTTGTTCCTACTATGTTATGTGCTATTTGGCTTGGTCCTAAGTGGACTGTACTGTTAAATGTATTAGGTGACGTCATTGGTGCTACTTTGTTTCCAACAGGTCCTTATTTTATTGGATATACTATTAGTACTGCAATTGCTGGTTTGATTTATGGAATACTACTTTATCAAAAGCAAGAGATGCCCTACAATTCTAAGCAATTAGCTCTTAGATTATTCATTTCCACAACTTTAGTTGCTGTTATTGTTAATATGGGATTAAATACTTTATGGAGCTCTATTACTACAGGAAAAGCTTTCTTGGTTTTATTATCTGTTAGAATTGTGAAGCAACTAATTATGATACCGATTCATGTTATCGTAATGTTATTGATAGAAAAGGCTTTGAGAAACCCTTTTTCTACCTATATAAGGAGTCAAAATGATTAGTGTTAAAAATGTTTCGTTTCAATACAAAAATAGTAATTTAATATTGGACAACTTAAACTTTAATGTTTATGAAGGCGAAATCTTAGCAATTGTTGGAAAAAATGGTTCTGGAAAATCTACTATTGGAAAGTTGCTTTCTGGAATTTTGAAATTAAAAAATGGACAAATTTTAATTGATCATGTTGATATTTCTCATAAAAAAAATGAAGCAAAATTGCAAGATACGATAGGAATTGTTTTTCAAAATCCTGAAAATCAGATTATTTTTAACAATATATATGATGAACTTTCCTTTACTTTAAAAGGACTATCTCCCAATGAAGTAACGCAAAGAATTGATTCCTCATTAGAAAAAGTAAATATGTTGGAATTTAAAAATAAAGATTTATATACCTTATCTTTAGGTCAAAAGCAAAGAATTATGATTGCTGAAATCCTAGCTAAAAACCCTAAATATATTGTGTTAGACGAACCTACAACAATGATAGATAGTTTAGGAAAAGAAAAAATCTATCAAATTATTCGAGATTTAAAGTCACAGGGATATACCATTATTTGCATTACAAATTTAGCTGATGAAATTTTATTGGCCGATAGAACCTTACTATTAAATAGTGGAAAAATTGCTTTAGAAATACCAAAAGAAGAACTATGTAATCAAACAGAGCTTCTAAAAAGTTATGGTATAAAAGTGCCTACTATATTAGAAATTCTATCTGAATTAAGACAAGCTGGGATTGACTTGAAGCTAAATGATTATACTACTACAGAACTTATTTCAGCTTTGAAAGGAAAGTATAAAAATGAAGGATGTCATTAAATTTTTATTATTTTTAGCTTACGCTACTATCATATTCTTTGTGCCAAACTCCTTAATTTTATTGTTGTTTTTTATTATTAATGTGATAATAATGTTATTTGCTAGATTATCATTCATCGCTACTATCAGAAATATTATGGGAATTCTACCTTTTATCATTCTTACAGTAGTTATTAACCTTTTATTAGGCTATTACATAGATGCTTTGGGGGTTGCTATTAAATTATTACTTGTATGCCAAGTTACTTTTATTTATTCCCAAACTACAACTGTTATGCGGAATTGCCAAAACAATAGAATTGCTATGTACACCTTTAAAAATATTTCATATAAACCCAGAGGAGATTCGAGTTTTAGTATGTATTTGTTTATCTATGATACCTATACTAAAAAATGAATATATGGAAGTAAAAATGGCTTGTAAAGCTAAAAATATTCCTTTTAACATTCGCAATAGTAAAATTATCCTTATAAAACTGTTATTTTCTTGCATTAGAAGAGTAAATCAAATTGATGAAGCATTAATTGAAAAAGGTTATGATTTTTAATGTTTCGTTACACTCCAAAAGAGCCCTCTCTTGAGAGCTCTTTTCATTAATACTTTTTTTCATTTGTAACCAATTGTATCTTTGTAGCATTACGCAATAAAATTTATACTCATAATAAAACTGTAAAGACAATGTTCAGAAAATTTCCTTGTTAAGATATACTTGAACGCCTAGATGCTTGTGAATTTTCATTTATATGATTAAATTTGCCACTAGAGTAGTCGCCATGCAAAGTACTATTCCGCACACAGTTGGTAATACAAATGCCAATGCTGCCCATTTCCATCCTCCCGCTTCTTTCTTAATTGTTAAGATGGTTGTGCTACAAGGAAAATGTAGCAGTGTAAATATCATGGTATTAATTGCTGTAAGAATAGTCCATCCATTTTGAACTAATATTTGACCAATTGCATTTGCATTTTCCATATCTACCAATGTTCCTGTTTGCATATAGCACATTAATATAATAGGAAGTACAATTTCATTTGCTGGAAATCCTAAAATGAACGCTGTTAAAATATAACCATCTAGTCCCATTAATCTTGCAAATGGCTCTAAAAATGTTGCTACATAGTTTAGTATGCTAACATCGCCTATATGCAAATTTGCCATAATCCATATCATAATACCAGCAGGCGCCGCAACTTCCATTGCTCTTCCTAGTACGAATAGAGTCCTATCGAAAATAGAGCGTACTAAAACTTTTCCTATTTGTGGCTTTCTATATGGTGGCAGTTCTAGCACAAAAGATGACGGCACCCCTTTTAAAATTGTTTTAGATAGAAGCTTGGATATTATTAGTGTCATCGCTACCCCTAATAGTATAACAAATAATACTACTATTGTAGATATAATAGTAGAGAATCCTCCTCCCACTGCTCCTGCAAAAAATATCATTGCTATTGTAATTAAAAATGGAAATCTGCCATTACATGGTACAAAAGCATTTGTTAAAATAGAAATCAGTCTTTCTCTTGGAGAATCTACTATTCTACAACCAATTACTCCTGCAGCATTACATCCAAATCCCATGCACATGGTAAGTGCTTGCTTTCCGCGTGCTTCCTGCTTTTCTAAAATACTTATCTAAGTTAAATGCTAACCTTGGTAAATACCCTAAGTCTTCTAATATTGTAAATAGTGGAAAAAATATTGCCATTGGTGGCAACATTACAGCAATTACCCAAGTAAGGGTTCTATACATTCCATCAATTAATATGCCTTTTAACCACTCTGGACTTCCCATATAGTCAAATGCATATACAATTTTTTCTTGTAACCATCCAAAAAATTCAGATAATAGTTGTGATGGATAGTTTGCGCCTGTAATGGTTAACCAAAATATTAATCCAAGAAATGCAAGCATAATGGGTATTCCCCACTTTTTCGAAGTTAATATTTTGTCTATTTTTCTATCTCTTTGATAATATGAACGATTTTCGTATTCTATCACATCTTCGCATATTGTTTCTGCTTCAAAAACAATGCTTGAAATCATCTTGTCTTGTACTTGTTGTTTTTCTATTCCCTGATTTTCCAGTATCCCCTTTACCCTATCTAGCCTTTTGCAAATCTCTTTATGTGTAGTAATATTAATACCTAAATTTTGCTCAATTGCCCTTATAATACTTTCTTCTCTATCCATTAATTTAATGGCAACCCATCTTGCTAAATACTGTTTTTCCTTTGGTAGCATCTTTTCAATCTCTTCTTGTAATAAATGAATTCCATCTTCTATATAAGGTAAGTATTGGGTTGTATTTGGCTTTTTACTTTCTTGCCTTACACATACTTTATGTACTTGCTCCATTAAATTTTGCAATGTTTTTTTCTTTCGGGCAATTGTTCCTACTACGGGTACCCCTAAAATTTTTTCTAATTCTGCTAAATCTATATGAATTCCTTTTTTCTTTGCTTCATCTAACAAATTGACACATACAACTATATTCGGTGTTATTTCCATAATTTGATATACTAGGTTTAAATTTCTTTCCAAACAAGTAGCATCTATAATAACAACTGTAGCATCTGGATTTCCAAAACATATATAATTTCTTGCAATTTCTTCCTCTTCTGAATTTGACATAATTGAATATGTACCTGGTATATCTACTAACAAATAGTCTTCATTTTGATACTTGCAAATTCCTGCTGCATTGGCTACTGTTTTTCCTGGCCAATTTCCTGTATGTTGATGCATTCCAGTTAGTCCATTAAAAATAGTAGACTTTCCAACATTCGGATTTCCGTGCAATGGCAACTGTATATTTTGCATTTTGCGATAATGTTTCAATATTTTCGTTTAATACCTTATTCCCTGTCGAGGCTCCTGTTAACCCCATAAAACACCTCCTCTAGTTTTGATAGTATATTGTATGGAATTATTTGTAATTTTGTTCATTTTTCTATTGACTTTTTTTACTGCTTGTATTATTATCTTAGAAAGAAATGAGAATTATTCTCACATAATTTTTAGGAGGTATATTATGGAATTAAAAGGTTCAAAAACAGAGGCTAATTTAATGGCTGCTTTTTCTGGAGAATCACAAGCCAGAAATAAATACACATATTTTGCAAGTGTAGCAAAAAAAGAAGGATATGAGCAAATTGCAGCAATATTCTTAGAAACAGCTGAAAATGAAAAAGAACACGCAAAATTACACTTAAAATATCTACAAGGAATTGGAGATACAAAAGCAAACTTAGCTGACGCTGCTGCTGGTGAAAACTATGAATGGACAGATATGTACGCAACATTTGCTAAAGAAGCTGATGAAGAAGGATTTGCTGAAATTGCAGCTACTTTCAGAGGAATTGCTGAAGTTGAAAAACATCATGAAGAAAGATATAGAAAATTATTAGAAAATGTTGAAAACGGAGAAGTTTTCAAAAAAGGAAGCATTGTTGTGTGGAAATGTAGAAACTGTGGACATATCCATGTTGGATTAGAAGCTCCAAAAATATGCCCAGTATGTAAACATGCACAATCATTCTTTGAAGTAAATGCTGAAAATTACTAAAAAAAAGAACAGCCCCATTTGGAGCTGTTCTTTTTTGCATTGGCATTATTTCATTTTTATGAAGGTCAAAGAACTTCGCTCAGTTTCTTTTCTTCATCGGTAAGTTCTGAATAATAATCACTACCTTTTGCTGCTACTTGAGGACAATAGTTTTTTATTTCTTTTGGTATAAGACTTTCATCTATCTCAGTAAAGCAGTGACACTCACTACAAATAAAACCATAGCCTGTCGATGGACAACTGTCTCCATAACCCTGATATTTCCGTTTTACAATGTCTCCATCTTCTAATTCTAATATACTGTGGCATGGTCTGTTGTTATTAGCCCAGCCGTTACCTGTACATTCCACCTTTAAAGACCAGGCTTGTAACTTGTAGTTACCTTTCTTTAACACCTTCATTGTTACTCCTCCTTATTTTCGTCTTTTTTCTTCTGAAGTGTGTCTGCAAGTTTATGCAAATTGGGCGGAAGAGACATAACGGTAATTAGTACATCTGTACGGGTATCAAAGCAATAAATATAACGATGGTAAACACGATAGTTGCATCCTTTTCCCTGTTGCAAGCAGAGCTTATCTATATAGCGCTTCAGATTGCCTTTG
>CATKGX010000096.1 GCA_949747775.1 uncultured Clostridia bacterium
ATAATAATTATTATTAAATCTAATATAATAACCTCACTCACTTTTGCAGTCAAATTCTGTGGATGAGTACACAAGAACCTTGTTGTGTTCACAATAAAAATGAAAAGCTTTTACCTCCATAAAAGTAACTAGCCACAAAAGTTTTCACTCTTGTAGCTAGTTATATTCTCTAATTAATGGTCATTTTTTTCGTTGATTGGTACAATTTCGTACTTAGGGGAATAGTTCGGCTTAATCGTACCTATCACTTCCCTTCCATAGATATATTCGGGCTTAGTATCTTTGCCCTGATATTCAATGTGTGTTTCTCCCTCTGTGATATCAGCAATTACTCGCTTTAGAATAAGGTAATGCCATCCTCCTCTCTGCCATACTTTCTGTACCTGTAATGGAAACAGTGGGAATTTCAGAGTGTACTGATACGATGGCTGAAACAGTCCTTTGTAAATTTCATACCAATCTCCTTCCCAGATGGGATGAATATCAGTATATTCATTTACCTTAGCGACTACTTCAGATGCCTCCTCAAATGAATGGAAAAACAGTTCTTGCACCGCTCCGTATTTTTCGCCACTGTCATCTGCCTTTATATGAAGGCAGGTGGCACAGTACGTAGCACAGTCAATTTCACACACAGTGCCTCTAATAATCTTGCCAGTACTTGCACTCAGAGCTTCTCCATTGCCATCCAGGAGCTTAAACTCTGGCTTCAGATAAAATACTGTTTCTCCTAGGTTGGCAATCAGCGGAGTATCGAAAGTTTTGCTCGTGTTCGGCGTGGTATCGCAAGGAATTACAGCTTCTCCTACCCGAACCATACCCCTTTTTTCTTTGACCATTTTCTTCATTGGTAGTACCTCCAAATTTTAATAAATTTTTGGACTGTATTGATTGTATCCATTTGGATATCTAATTTCTATTATAGCATATTTATGTAAATTTTGCAACTTCATTTGATTCATGCACTGGCATCTCATTATTTTTACCTTTCACTATAACATTATCTATTTCAATAATATTAGTAGATCTCTTCAGTATTTTCTACCAAAATTTGTATAGACTTCGCTCTCTTTTAGTTCCCAACTTGGTACAAATTCTATTTCATCTTCTAATGCTAGAGTAGCAGTTTTTCTAATATCGTTTATTCTTTCTTGATAATCCTTATTTCTACATAAATTATAATTTTTAACTCCTAATTCATTTAATAATTTTCCTCCTTTCTCTTTCTTGCAACCATGATAGAAGTAATTGTTCCACTTTCTAAATCTGCACAAACATCTTGTACAAAGCCTAGTCTTTTTCCATCATTAATATTAATAACTTCTTTATGTTTAAAATCCATTCCTCTTTGTCCCATACTTCGCCTCCATATTACTATTCTATCTTTATTATATGTAGTAAAATAGAAATATTGCTATGAATTTTAAGATGAATTGTATTATTTAAGTAATAAAAAAGACCACATCTGCTGAAAAGATATGGTCTCTTATTTTATTGTCTTTTTGCCCGCCTATTACATTGTTGGAAGTGTTGGCCCCATTGTGTTAATTCCTAGTAATTGCATTTTTTGTGGTAATACTTTTATGACATTTGTATAAATTGTTTGTGTTAGGGTATTAATTTCTTGCCTCGTCATGTCATTTAATTTTACAGAATTTTCTTGTGTAAAGCCTTCTACTGTTACGTTTTGTGCATTCTTTAATTCTGCTGTCATTTTTAATTCGATGATGGTTTCGTCTGATTTTATTTTTACTTCTGCAACAGCATTTTTATCTGTATATGTCATTGCTATGCTAACTTCTGTACCTTCGCTTGAACATTTCATAGTGATTTTTTTGTTATCTTGTGTATTTTCACTTCTAATATCAAACTTCATCATTTCTTTATTATCATTTAGCATTGATACTTCAATGTTCGATAGTCCATTTTTCGCTTCATGTACAGTTATCATTAATGCTGGTGTATTTGAAACATTCTCTTGTCTTAACTCTTGTAATTCATCTTCAAGTGCATCTATTAGATCGGCTTTTGTAATTTGTAATTCATTTGTTGGCATTCCCATCATTGTATATGGTGCCATTATTGCACTATATTTATTTATGATTAAGTCTAATGTCATATCATCTGTTTTTAATGTTTCAAGTATTTTAATGATAGTATTTTTTAGTTGTTCTTCTGTGATTGTTAGTTTGTATAACTTTGTGGCAGAATCACTTGCACTTGTGTCTTGTTCTATTGTATAACACTCACTTGGTATTGTTTCTTGGAGTATTCTTGTGTAAGTATCTTTTATGTGATTTCGCATTTCCTTATCTATACTAAATAATTCTTTATAGTCAATTGTCTCAATTCTGTTTGGTATTTGGCTAGCATCCATTCCTAACTTTTGAAATAGTGCTTTTAAATTATTATTTTCTACAGATATATATTTATCATATGCTTCTGCAATTTTAATTCCATATTGTTCTTTTTCTTTTCTAAAATTACAAGTAACAATATCCTTTTGATTATAATTTAAAGTAATATCTGTTTGTTCTTTTTGTTCTGGTCCTACTGTCTTTACATTGTATTTTATTTTTCCTTTTGCCAATACGTCTGCAATTTGTTTTGCATCTTCCTCGTTTGACGTTATTTTTGCTGTTATTTCTCCTGCTACTTCTGTTGATGCTTGTTCCACCTGTTGTAATTGCTTTATTGTTTCATCGTAGTTTGTCATTCCTAGCATTTTTCTAGATTCTGCTAACTTACTGTAAAATAGTTGCTCTGGTGACTTAAATAAGTCTGTTGCAAAATATAATCCAGCTAGTATTACTAGCACTGCAAAGATTATTGATATTGCAAGCCATACATTCTTTTGTTTCATATAATATAACCTCCTCTTTTATTTGGCTTTATTATATCTCTATCATTTTTAAAAATCAACTACTTATTTTAATATTTCGCTTCTATACTGAATTCTTCGTAAATTCTTTTGCCAAACTTTATTTCATTTGTTTTCTTTTGAATTTCCATAACTACAATTGGTAACATTGATATTATTGCTGTATATATCCATTGATTACCTGTTAATGGTACTAATTTGAAAACTTCTGCAAATGTTGGAACAATTACTACAAGGATTTGTAATAGCGTTCCTAAAATAAATGCTCCTATTAGGTACTTGTTTTTAAATAATCCCATTTTAAAGATAGATTCTTCGCTTCTAATATTAAAACTATGTACTAATTCCAATATGCCCAGTGACACAAATGCCATTGTTCTTCCCACTTCTACACTATATAGATGATTTCCTATACTAAAACTTAGCAAAGTTAACATTCCTAGCATAATTCCTTCTGTAAATATTTTTCCCCATAGACCATCTGCAAATAGACTTTTTTTACTATCTCGTGGTTTTTTATGCATAATATCTTTTTCAGGTGGCTCTAGTCCTAATGCAATGGCAGGCAATGAATCTGTTACTAAATTTACCCACAATAATTGAATGGCTAAAAGTGGCGATTTTATTCCAAGTAGTAATCCTATGAAAATGGTTACAATTTCTCCAATATTGGTAGCTAGTAAAAAATGAACTGCTTTTTTGATGTTTTCAAAAATATTTCTTCCTTGTTTTACTGCTTCTACAATTGTAACAAAATTATCATCTGTCAGTATCATATCTGAGGCATTTTTAGCAACATCTGTACCGTTTTTTCCCATTGCAATTCCAATATCTGCATTTTTTAGTGCTGGTGCATCATTTACTCCATCTCCTGTCATAGCAACAACTGCTCCTGTACTTTGAAATGCTTTTACAATTCTTACTTTATGCTCTGGTGTTACTCTAGCAAATACAGAATAATTCATA
>CATKGX010000097.1 GCA_949747775.1 uncultured Clostridia bacterium
TACATAATTTGACAAGAAGTGTGTCATATAGTATAATAGAAACACGAATGGCCATAAGGTCAAATATAGGAGGTATCTTAGATGAACATGGAAATCAGAAAACGGTGCAAGCAGGAAGCAAACTATATGATTGAAACAGGAGCAACTGTTCGACAGACTGCTAGCAAATTTGGCGTTAGTAAGTCAACCGTGCACAAGGACGTAGCTGACCGTATTTGGGTTGTTGATTTGCATCTGGCTTGCGCTGTAGCAGATGTGCTTGACTTAAACTTGGAAGAGCGCCACATTAGAGGTGGAAAAGCTACCAAGGCAAGGTGGGAGGTAATAAAATCTAAGAAGTAAATCCAAGGGGCTGGTATCAAAGTGATACTGGCCCTTAAATTAAGCAAAAATAATTGCATAATTTATAAAAAAGAGATATACTATATAAGTAATTTAATTGAAAGGCAAACAAAAAAATGAATTTGCTGATAGAAGAATTAAAAAGAAACGAAAAATTTAAACAGTATGCATCAGATATAAAAAATAACATAAGCCCGATAAATATATCGGGTTTATCTGACGTGGGAAAAGCACATCTTATCACTACAACAATGCAAGAAACAAAAAGACCAATATGTCTTGTTACCTATAACGAAATGCAAGCAAAAAAACTAATCAAAGATATAGAATTTTTTACAGAAGAAAGTAGTGGTGAAATTGTATATTTTCCAAGAAAAGAAATATCACCATATGATTATGAAACACAAAGCAAGGACTTACCATATGAAAGAGTGAAAGCATTAAATAAAATATACAACAATACAGCTTCTATTGTAGTTACTACCATAGAAGCACTTATGCAAAAACTTCCTACCAAAGAATTGCTATATAAAGATATGATAACTTTTAAAGTAGGTAAGTCGTATGAAACACCAAATACAGAATATGAAAAACAGGACTTAGAAGAATTAAAACAGGTTCTAGTCAATTTAGGATATGAAAGAAATGAACTAGTAGAGGCAAGTGGTCAATTTAGTGTTAGAGGCGGAATTGTAGATATTGGAGTGTCAGAAAAGCAAGGTGTTAGAATTGAGTTTTGGGGAGATGAAGTAGATTCTATTAGGTATTTTAACATATCATCTCAAAGGTCAAATGAAATGGCAGATGAAGTTACAATTTACCCTGCACATGAATACATTGCACCAAATAGTATTCATATAGAAGAAAGAATACTAGCGAAAAATACAGAAGCGGGAATTATACCAATATATTCAAAATATATTGAAACAGTTTGCAAAAATATAGAGGATAAGTACATTCTAAAGGGAAAATTAAAAGAAGAAATACAAGACAATATAAGAAGTGATATAGAACAAATTAAAAATGGAAACTATATTAGTAAAATAGATAAATATTTTAACCAGTTTTATGACAAGCAAGTAACATTATTAGAATATCTTTCTAACAACTATTTACTATGTTTTGATGAATTCAATAAAATCAACCAAAGAAGAGAGAATATAGTGATTGAAAATAACAACTTAATAAAGTCATTAATGGAAAAGGAAAGATTTGTACCAGAAGCTATTCAGAACATTAGTAATCAGGAGTTTTCAAAAAAGAGTTGGCTATCTGAAATAGAAGCAAGTAGTCAAAAACAAACAATATATTTGCAAGCTAATGAAAGCTATACAAATATCAATAAATATGAATTTTCATATCGAGAAATCAATTTTTACAAAAGTGAAATAGAGCTGTTACTAGCTGATATTACAAGATGGCATAAAGAAAAGAAGAGAACCATTTTATTAGCAGGAAATAAAGCAAATGTAGAAAAAGTAAACCATTTACTAAAAGAAAATCATATCAGCCAAAGTATGGTAGAAGTGATAGAAACTCAAAACTTACCAACAGCAGGATTTGAAAGCTATGATTTAAAAATTGTTGTTATTAGTTTGGCAAATACTTTTGAGAATCAGTCTAAAAAGAAAAAAATGAGTAGCACTTTTAAAGAGGGTGAAAAAATTGTATTTGCAGATTTAAAACCAGGAGATTATGTGGTACATCGTACACATGGAATTGGACAATTTGTTGGAGTAAATACCATTACAGCAGATAATGTAACAAAAGACTATATCAAAATTAAATATAAAAACGAAGATATGTTATATGTTCCAACTAGTAGTTTAGATAATGTTAGAAAGTATATTGGCGGTGCAGAAAATGCTGGCATAAAATTAAACAAATTAGGAAGCAAAGAGTGGACCAATACAAAAGCAAAAGTAAAAAACAATTTAAAAGAAGTAGCCAAAGATTTAATAGAACTATATGCAAAAAGGCAGAAAATAAAAGGATTTGCATTTTCAAAAGACACAGACTGGCAAAATCAATTTGAAGGTAATTTCCCATACCAAGAAACAGATGATCAATTAAGATGTATCGAAGAAGTAAAAAAAGATATGGAAATGCCAAGACCAATGGACAGATTACTTTGTGGAGATGTTGGATATGGAAAAACAGAAATAGCCATTCGTGCTGCCTTTAAAGCAGTTATGGACCAAAAACAAGTAGCATATCTAGTGCCAACAACAGTTCTAGCAAACCAGCAATATGAAGAATTTAGAGAGAGAATGAAAGAATTTGCCATTCATGTAGAAGTGTTAAATCGTTTTAGAACAAAAAAAGAACAAGAAGATGTTATTAAAAGGCTAAAATTAGGGGAAGTAGATGTTGTTGTTGGAACACACAGAATTCTTAGCGAAGATGTAGAATTTAAAGACTTAGGGCTTTTAATTATAGACGAAGAGCACAGATTTGGAGTAAAAGATAAAGAGAAAATTAAAAAGCTAAAAAACAATATAGATGTACTAACCATGACAGCAACACCAATACCAAGAACCTTACATATGTCAATTTTAGGGGTTCGAGATATGTCTGTTATTTATGAGCCACCACAAAATAGGAGACCTGTACAGACATATGTATTAGAATATGATGGAGAAGTGATAAAAGAAGCCATTACAAAAGAATTAGAAAGAGGAGGCCAAGTTTTTTATTTATACAACAAAGTAGAAGATATTGAAAAAAAAGCATTACAAATTGCAGAACTTGTGCCAGAAGCAAAAGTAGAGTTTGCTCATGGAAAGATGAGTGGTAGACAGATAGAAGCTATTATGGAAGAATTTATCAAAAGAGAAATTAATGTATTAGTATGTACTACAATTTTAGAGTCTGGTATTGATATTCCAAATGCCAATACCATTATTGTTGAAAATGCAGATAGATTAGGATTAGCACAGTTATACCAAATTCGAGGAAGAGTTGGTAGAAGCGATAAACAAGCATATGCTTATGTCACCTATAAACGTGATAGACTTCTAACAGAAGTGGCAGATAAAAGATTAAAGGCGATTAAAGAATTTACAGAGTTTGGCTCTGGATTTAAAATAGCAATGCGTGACTTAGAAATAAGAGGTGCAGGAAGCTTACTTCGGAGAAATACAACATGGGCATATGGAACAAGTAGGATATGACACATACTGCAAACTATTAGATGAAGTTGTAAAAGAAATGCAAGGAATTGAAGTACAAGAAGAACAAGATGTACAAATAGATATTAATATTTCTAGCTATATTCCAGATAGCTATATAGATAGTGGTAGTCAAAAAATAGAAGTATATCAAAACATTGCATTATGCAGAACAGAAGAAGACATTAGAAACATTGTTGACGAGCTAATTGATAGATATGGTGAAATGCCAAACGAATTAGAAAATTTACTAGAAGTAGCAAGAATAAAAGAACTAGCAAAACAAGTAAATGTTGTTAAAGTTGCACAACGTAGAGAATCTGTTGTATTCTACTTTGACAAAGAAAAATATAATCCAGAAATCGTAAATAAACTAATTCAAAAATATGAATTTAACATTAAATTTTCAAATGGAATTGAACCATATGTAACACTAAAAATAAGAGATATCACTAAATTAGTAGATAATATTAAGGAATTTTTAGAATTTGTCAAAGAATAAGTGTCGAAAAATGTTACACGAAAGAAAACAAAAATTCGCCAAAAATGTTGACGAAATACAAAAATTTATTTATACTAATAAAATAGATGAGATAGTATAGAGGAACTGTGATTGCCATCACCAAATCAAAAGATGAGGAGGTGATGTGTAATGATAGAAATGTTAATGATTTTATTACATACTTTTTTATTCACAACAATATTTTTAATCCTTACAGTTATTGCCTTAATAGTTGTAATAATTACATTATTAAGTAAATAAAGTAATCGCACCTCTAAAACGCCATTAAGAGGTGCGAATTTATATTTTCCCCGATGGCAACCACAATTTCAAAGTGGTATCTCATCTTTTATAATAATATTATATCACATCATATAGTAAAGTAAATAGTAAAGGAGAAAGAAAGTGCAAATCATTTCAAGTAAAGATAATGAAATTGTAAAAAATATAAAAAAACTAAAAGAGAAAAAGTATAGGGACATACAAAATGAGTTCATTGTAGAAGGCATTAAAATGTTAGAAGAAGCAATTACTGAAAAAGCAAAGATAAAACTAATTGTTGTGTGTGAAGAATGTGTAAATGATGGAACAATTTCAAAGGAACTATTATATAAAATTGCTTCTTATGATTGTATTTATGTAACAGAAAAAGTATTTGATGTTTTATCAGATGTAAAATCACCACAAGGAATTTTAGCCGTAATAGAAAAGAAAAATACAGAAAATCAAATAGACTATTCACAAGATATTATCATTGCCCTAGACGACTTGCAAGACCCAGGAAATTTAGGAACTATTTTAAGAACGATAGATAGTAGTGGACTAAACCAAATTATATTATCTAAAAATAGTGCAGATAGCTATAATCCTAAGGTAGTTCGTTCAACCATGGGAGCTATTTTTAGAATTAATATTATAGAAGTTGAAGACTTAGCACAAACACTAAAAGAAATACAAAAAAATAATTTTGAAGTAGTGGTAACAGCATTAGATACGAATCATAGTATTTATGATATAGAATATAAGAACAAAGTAATTGTAATTGGTAATGAAGCAAATGGAGTATCAAAAGAGGTTCAAAGTTTGGCAAATAAAAAAGTAAAAATACCAATGCTTGGAAAAACAGAAAGCCTAAACGCATCTGTTGCAGCAAGTATTATGATTTATGAATATGTAAGAGGGAAAGTAGTAGGAAGAAAATGAAATTAGTTGTGCAAAGAGTAAAAAATGCAAAAGTAGAAGTAGAAGGAAAAACAGTAGGAAGCATAGGAAAAGGCTTTTTAGTATTACTAGGAGTAACACATGCAGATACAAAAAAAGAAGCGGATTATTTAGTAAAAAAATTATGCAACTTACGTGTATTTGAAGATGAAAATGGCAAAATGAATTTAGGCTTAAAAGAAATAGAAGGAGAACTTTTAATGATATCTCAATTTACATTATATGCAGATTGCACAGGAGGAAATAGACCATCATTTGTAAATGCTGCAAGACCAGAGATAGCAGAGCCATTATATGAATACTTTTGTGAAGAATGTAGAAAAAATAATATTCATGTAGAAAAGGGGATTTTTGGTGCTGATATGAAAGTCAGCTTATTAAATGATGGACCAGTTACAATTGTATTAGAAAAATAAGAAATAAGAAAAGCCAAATGCGTTGTGTATTTAGCTTTTTTTTTATTTCTTGGGTGTTACTGGGCTAAAATGTACTACTATAATATAGAAGTGAGATGATAAGACATGTAAAATTCCTTACAAAAACCTTACATTTTTGTAATTGTAATATCAAAAAATAGGTGATAAAATAAAAATGGAGGGGTGTTTATGGCCAAAATACTAATTGTAGAAGATGAGAAAAACATATCAAAGTTAATACAAGACACATTAAGTTTGGCAAACTATGAAACAGACTGCAGCTTTGATGGGGAAGAGGCACTAGAAAAGATAAAGAAACATAAATATGATTTAATTTTGCTAGATATCATGTTACCAAAATTAAGTGGATTTGAAGTAGTAGAAAAGCTAAACCAAATAGAGACTCCTATTATATTTTTGTCAGCTAAAAATGATATAGGAACAATTGTAAAGGGGCTTAAATGTGGAGGGCAAGATTATATGACAAAGCCATTTGAGCCATTAGAGTTACTAGCAAGAATAGAACTTAGAATAAAAGATAAATTGGAAAAAGAATATCATTTTAAAAATATAAAAATAGATGTACAAACTAGAACTGTTTATAAAGAAGGAAAGATAGTATATTTAGCACCAAAAGAATATGACTTATTAATTTTACTAGTGAAAAATTTAAATAAAGTGTTAACAAGAAATGAAATTTTAGATAAAGTATGGGATATTAATTCAGATATTGAGACCAGAACAGTAGATTATCATATACAACAATTAAGAAAAAAGCTAGATTTAAAGGATAATATTATAACGATTAATAAAATAGGGTATATATTAAAATAGGAGAAAGATAAAAATGAAATTTGGACAAAAGATATTTTTAGTATCTTTTATATTAATTATTATAGCAATGAATGGAATTGGTATTGTTATGATAAATCATACTTATAAAGCCAATATTCAGAAAGAAATTGAGAAAAATATGATTCAAATTAATAGCATTATGACAGAAATAAATGCAGAAATGAATAGCTTGGCATATATTGCAAATGTATATTGGAAAAATGATGTTAACATTAAAGTATATCAACAAGGAAAAATGATATATACAAATTTTAGCGAGGAATATCCAGAAATAGAAGAGAAATTATTGAAAAGTAAGAATACTACAGAAATAGAAAAAATAGAAGAAAAACCAAATGTACAAAATGGAAACATAAATATACGAGACAATGAAGCGGAAGATGGAAAAACAAATAGAAAAGAGAATAAAACAGAAAAAGAAGATAAGATAAAGGTATATATAGAAGATAATAAATTATTTATGGAAATGATAGAAGATACAACAGAACTAATTACCTTATCCAATATTTCAAAAGTAAATGACATGAAAAAAGAGCAAATAGACTATTTTATAAAATTAAGCTTGGCAAGTTCTTTATTAATAGCTTTTATTTTATCAATTACGGTAAGAATTTTAACAAGGAAAATAAAAAGACTTAATAAAACAGTAGAAGAAGTAGCAGCAGGTCACTATGAGGCAAGAGTAAGAAAAATAGGAAACGACGAAATTAGTAATGTAGGAAAAAGCTTTAATATGATGGCAAAAGCAGTACAAGACAATATTACACAAATACAAGAGGTTGCCGAAAATAGAAAAAGATTTATTGGAAATTTGACACATGAAATTAGAACACCACTTACTTCTATTATAGGATATGCCAGTTTAATAAAAAATGGAAAAATATCAGACCAGAGAGTAATAATGGAATATTGTAGTAAAATTCATGAAGAAGGAACATATATAGAAAAGATGTCACAAAAATTGATGGATTTACTATTATTAGAAAATGGAAATATTCTTATAGAAGAAGTTAACTTATCAAAAGAATTATATAAAATTTTACAAGAACTGAAAGCGTTGTTTCCAGATGTAAGATATGAAATTCAAATAGAAGAAAATGTATTAGGAAAAATAGATAAGGTATTATTAAAGTCGTTAATGTATAACTTAGTAAAAAATGCAATAAATTCTTATGAGAAAGCGAAGGTAGTTAAAGTTGAATTAAGCAAAGATAAGCAAATTAAAGTGATAGATTATGGAAAAGGAATACCAAAGAAAGAACTAGAAAAAATAAAAGAGCCTTTTTACACATTAAGGAAAGACAGAAACAGAAAATTAGGTGGAATGGGGCTAGGCTTACCTTTATGTATTAGAATAGTGGAAAAGCTAAAAGGAAGTTTAGAAATACAGAGCAAAGAAAACGAGGGAACGAAAATAATAGTGAAGTTAGGTGAAGAAGATGAAAATTAAAGGAACTTTGGAGTTTATATTGATTCTAATAGTAGCATTACTTTTATATTTTGCATTTATTTTAAATATAGATCATATAACAATGTCTTATCATGGAAAAGTAGAAGAATATAAAAATATATATTATAAAGAGGCACAAGAGCCAAACATATTGTATGAGCTACAAGTAATAAGAGAATATTATTACGAAGAAATTCCAAACGAAACAATAGAAAGTGTTAGCAATAATAAAATCATTCGAAATATATTAATGAAGTTTAATAATTTAAAAGAAGATGAAGTAGAAGGATATATAAAAAAGATAAATGAAGAGGGAAAAATGTATTTTGCGAAAGGTGACATTGTATATATAGAAACAGAAAATTATGTCTTAGCCTTTTCATTAGATATGAACAACGTAATATACCAAAAAAAGGAGGAGGAACAAAAAGGAATTAATTGGACCAATAAAGATATTACAATTGAAAATAAATACATAATTTATGAGAGAACAGCAAGAGAACTACAAAAATTAGGAATTACAGAAAAAGTTAAATTTGAGCCTGAAACGATTTATTTTAGATATGCAATAGAAGAAAATACAGAAAAGAATGTATATGCAGTAGAAGATAATAAACATAATATTAAATTAGTAGTATCAAGTCCAGATTACACAATAGAAAAAATACAGATAGGCTTTACGCAAAGCTTAATAGATAACTAAAACTTACAAGAAACTTACAAAACGCTTACAGAATATAGGTTAAAAAGGGAAGGAAAAATAGTATCCTCTAAATTATAGATTAGGAGGATATTTTTTATGAGAATAATAGAAAAATATGAACAATTCATTTCAAAGCAAGAATATAATGACTTTCAACAATCTATTCAATGGGCAAAGTTAAAAAAATATTGGGAGAATGAAATAATAATAATATATGATGAGAATAAAAATATAATAGCAACAATGAGTATTTTAATTAGAAAGGTGCCAGTGTTTGGCAATATTATGTATGTGCCAAGAGGACCAATCGGAGATATTCATGATGAGAATATTTTAAAAGAAATAACCGAAAGAACAAAAAAAATAGCAAAAAAATATAAAGCGTTTGTTATTATAATAGAACCGAATATACAAAATGATGATGAGAAATTTAAAAAGGTAATTACGAAATTAGGATATCAAATTAATAATAAAGCAATGAAATTTGACCAAGAAATACAAGCAAGACATAATTTTAGATTAAATATAGAAAATAAAACAGAAGAAGAGGTGTTTCAAAGCTTTTCTTCTAAAACAAGATATAATATTAGAGTTGCTATTAAAAAGGGCGTAACAGTGGTAGAGAAAAATTTAGAAGGACTAGAGGAATTCTATAGATTAATGGAGCAAACTGGAAAGAGAGATGATTTTAGAATCAGACCCAAAGAATATTTCGAGGATATTCTGAAAAAGTTTCCGAATCAAGCAAAGATATTTATAGCTTATCATGCAGAAAAGCCAATAGCTGCAATTATGCCAATACGATATGGTAACAAAATGTGGTATTTATATGGAGCAAGTGGAAATGAAAACAGAAACTGTATGCCAAATTACCTTTTACAATGGGAAATGATAAAAATGGCCATCAAAAATAATTGCAAGTTATATGATTTTAGAGGAGTATCTATGGATCAAGGTGAACAAGGAGGCATTTTTCGATTTAAAAAGGGATTTGGAGGAGATTTTGTAGAGCTAATTGGAGAAATATACATGCCATTTAGTAGAATAAAATATGTAGGATATAAAATAGGAAAAAGAGTGTTTTGCGCAGCAAGACATTTTACATATAAGCATATGCATAAAGATAGAGTATTTGAAAAGGTACTAGAAAGGAAGCGCAAAAAGGAATAGTGAAAATTATTTCCTACTATTGGCAATCTATGCAAAATATGGTAAAATAGATAGGAAAATAAAACGAATATCTAACAGTAAAATCAAGAAAAGAGGAGAAAGATATGTATAGAGACCATAATTGTGGAGAGCTAAATATAAAAAATGTAGGAGAAAAAGTAACAATAGCAGGATGGATACAAAAAATAAGAAACTTAGGAGCAATGCAATTTATTGATTTGCGTGATGAGTTTGGAATTACACAAGCAGTGATATCAGACAACGAAGACATAAAAAAACAAGCAGAAGGACTCGTAACAGAATGTGTTGTTAGCATAACAGGAACAGTAGTAGAAAGAAGTAATAAAAATACCAAAATACCTACTGGAGAAATAGAAATAGATGCTGAACAAATAAAGATACTTGGAAAATGTAAAAATGTGTTACCATTTGAAGTAAATTCAGAGGTAGCAGGTGAAGTAAGAGAAGACTTAAGACTAGAATACAGATTTTTAGATTTAAGAAATGAAAAACTACATAAGAACATTTTACTCCGCTCAAAAATTATGAAAACGTTAAGAAGAAGAATGGATGAACTAGGATTTACAGAAATTCAAACACCTATCTTAGCCAACTCTTCACCAGAAGGAGCAAGAGATTTCTTAGTACCAAGTAGATTACATCCAGGAGAATTTTATGCACTTCCTCAAGCACCACAACAATTTAAACAACTTTTAATGGTGTCTGGATTTAATAAATACTATCAAATAGCACCATGTTTTAGAGATGAAGACCCAAGAGCAGATAGGGCACCAGGAGAATTTTATCAATTAGATTTTGAAATGAGTTTTGCAGAACAAGAAGATGTATTTAAAGTGCTAGAAGATGTTATACCAACAGTATTTAAAGAACATACCAATTGGAAAGTAGAAGAGGGTCCATTTATACGTATTCCATATAAAGAAGCAATGGAGAAATACGGAATAGATAAACCAGATTTAAGAAATCCATTAATCATTCAAGATGTAAGTAAACTATTTAAGAATAGTGACTTTAATGCATTTAAAGATAAAATTGTAAAAATGATTGTTGTGCCAAATGGCGCTGAGCAAGGAAGAAAATTCTTTGACAATATGACCGATTTTGCAAAACAAGAAGTAGGAGCAAATGGTTTAGCATGGATAAAAGTAGATAAGGAAAATGCAGTAAGTGGGGGAATTGCAAAATTCATAACACCAGAAATGCTAGAATCACTAAACAGAGAATTCAAATTAGAGCCAAATGCATCAGTATTTTTCATGGCAGATGAAAAATTAGAAACTGTACAAAAGATAGCTGGACTAATTAGAATTGAACTTGGAAAAAGATTAGATTTAATCCAAAAGAATATATACAAATTCTGCTTAATTGTAGATTTCCCTATGTATGAACTATCAGATGAAGGAAAAATAGATTTTAACCATAATCCATTTTCAATGCCACAAGGAGGAATGGAAGCATTAGAGACAAAGGATCCATTAGACATTTTAGCATATCAATATGACGTAGTATGTAATGGATATGAAATGGCATCAGGAGCAGTTAGAAACCATGACCCAGAACTAATGGTAAAAGCATTTGAAATTGCTGGATATAGCGAAGAAGAAGTAGAAAATAGATTCGGAGCATTATACAATGCATTCCAATACGGAACACCACCACACGCAGGAGCTGCGCCAGGACTAGATAGAATGGTAATGCTAATTGCAGATTCTGATAATATTAGAGAAGTAATTGCATTCCCGAAAAACAAAAAAGCAAGAGACTTAATGATGAGAGCACCAAATACAGTTATGGAAAATCAATTAAAAGATGTGCACATAAAAGTAGATATAGAAAAATAAAACAAAAGAGCATCCTATTAAAGGATGCTCTTTTTGTACATCAAATGAAACATGAATCCATTAATTAACAGTAGTTATAATACCCCTATAAACATGCTCTGACGTAAAGCCTCGTTTAAGCCGATGCAAGTAAATATAATCTGGCCGTTTAGAAGTATAAAGAAATTCGTAAACAGCGCTATAAGGATTATACACGCCTATACGTACAATAGGACAAAATACCAAATACCACTTATGACTTGTTTTAGAACGAAACAACTGATGATGTTCAATCAAACAATTATGACAGACAAAAGTAGAATGGATGTCAACAGGCATAATATAAATTTCATCAATAGAATAAGGATACTGGCTCTCTTCTCTACGAAGCAGTTTGCGAAAAAGTGATTTATCTTGCTTGCAAAGCTGAGACATGCGTGCATATTCTTGATGAAGCTGCAATGTTTTCATTTTCAAAGTACCTCCTAAGAATTAAAGTAATGCTATTATATCACATGTTATGGAAACTTTCAATATATACTTAAAAGCGAAAAGATGATACTTAAGAATCCTTTGTATTTATATACTTCCAAAGAGGTACAAGGTAAAACGATTATTTAGTAACGATAAATGTATTCTAAAAATAATATACTGACAAATTCATCGCAAGATGATATAATAAGAGGAAAGAAAAAGCAAGGAGAAACGAAGATGTCAAAAGGAAGAGTATTAATAGGAATGAGTGGAGGAGTTGATAGTTCAGTATCAGCACTTTTACTAAAGCAGGCAGGGTATGAAGTAATTGGAGCAACTATGAGATTATGGGAAGAGAAAGAAAATATAGAAATAGAAGGTGGATGCTGTTGCCATCAAGCAGCTTATGACGCAAAAAGAGTATGTGATAAAATAGGAATACCACATTATATATTAGATTGTAGAGATGTATTCGAAAAAAAAGTAGTAGATGACTTTGTAAGTTGCTATAAATGTGCTAGAACGCCTAATCCATGCATAGAGTGTAATAAACATTTAAAATTCGATTTATTTTTTCAAAAAGCAAAAGAGCTAAATTGTGACTACGTATCAACAGGTCATTATGCAAAAGTAGAATTTTCAGAAAAATATCATGGATATGTTATGAAAAAGTCAGAGGCAGATAAAAAAGACCAAACTTATTTTTTGTATAGCATCAATAAAGAGGTTCTTCCAAAACTAATATTTCCATTAGAACATTTTAAAGATAAAACAGAAATAAGAAAAATTGCAGAAGAAAATAACCTAGCGGTTGCGCAAAAACCAGATAGTCAAGAAGTATGCTTTATTCCAGATAATAACTATGTAGGGTTTCTAGAAAAAAGATTACAACATCCACAAAAACAAGGAAATATTGTATTAAAAGATGGAACTATTTTAGGACAGCATAAAGGACTTATTTATTATACGATAGGCCAAAGAAAAGGGTTAGGCGTTGCCTATAAAGAGCCACTGTATGTTTTAAAATTGGATACACAGAAAAACGAAGTAATTGTTGGAATAGAAAAAGAATTGTATTGTAATACATTATATGCAAATGAATTAAACTTTTTACTAGACCTAAATTTAACAAAAGCAGTAGAAGTAAAAGCCAAAATACGTTATCGTGCAAAAGAAGCAGATGCAATTTTGTATCCTGTCAAAGAGGGAAAAGTAAAAGTAGAATTTAAAGAGCCACAAAGAGCGATTACACCAGGACAATCTGTTGTATTTTATATAAATGATATTGTTTTAGGTGGAGGAAAAATCTTATAGAAGTGCAAAACAAATTTTTGCAAAAACTATTGTTTTCTAAAAGGAAACGTGATACAATACTAACATCATTTATAAAAAGAGGTGATAGTATGTCTAAAAGTAGAGAGCCCGAAACTCTGCAAGAAGTAATCGCACAAATAAATGAAGTATTAAATGAAATAAAAAATGAACAAACATGTCAAAGAAAAATGTTAGAAGAAAACCACAAAGTTAATATGAGGAAGTTTTCTAAATTACTTGAATATGACAAGATTAGCGATATGACAAATCAGGTATTTGAAAGAAGAATTGCCAGCATTGAAAAATTGTTATATGAAGTATTTAAAGGGTAAAACATGAAAATAGTGTTTAGCATAAAAGCTAAGCACTATTTTGGTATCATTTTATATATGATTTAATTTTTAATATTAGTATTAGAAGTTGTAATATCATATAAATCTTTAACAGAACCTGCAATGCTATAAACGATGCTATTTACTTCTGGGGGTAATTGATTTAATAAACGCAAGGTTCTTTTGGCATTGGAATCATCGTCAACTTTTCCAAATAAAATATAATCAGAGGAATAACCAGTATTTGTGCAAATACTAACTAAAGTTCCTAATCCAAGAGTTTTTTCACCACGCTCTAATTGAGCTAGAAATCCTTCAGAAATATTTACTTTTTCAGAAAACATTTCTCTGTTAAGTTTTAAATCTTCTCTGATTTTTCTAATTCTAATACCAATTTCTAAATTATTTTTCATAAGTCCCCCTAAACTTATATACGAAAGTATATAAAAACAAAATAAAAAATTTGCCGAAAAACGCAATTAATAAAAATAAATAAATCCTATGATATTATATAAATAATATGGAAAACAACAACATGCTAGGTGGGTAAAAAAAAACTACCTATACAGTATATATGAATTTAAAAGAGAGGTAAAGAGAAAAATATATTGTATAAATGGGACAAAAACTGATATAATACATATTGGATATAAATACCAGAAGAAAGGACGAATTAAATGGAAATAGAATTAAATGTATTAGAAAAAATATATAATGCTAGACAATGCGATTTTGAGAAAAGAGCAAATATAGAAAGAAAAGAGCTTGCTAGTAAATTAAACGAAGTAACATTAGAAGAAATGGAGAAAATAACGATAGAAACAATAAAAGAACAAGAAAAAAGGCAAGAAGTATTAGAAAAATTAGATCAGTTAGTGGAAAATTACGAAATAAAAATGGCTTATTATATGGAAGAAAGATATAAACAAGGATTTAAAGATGGAGTTAATTTAATGAAAGAATGTAACGAAAATAAATGATAAATTTACTTGATTAAATATAAGAATAACGGTAAAATAGAAGCAAAATAAATGAGGAGAAGAAATAAATGAAAAGAAACTTTAGATTTTATATAGCTTTGTGGGGAGCAAAAATTGGAACGAAATTATTGAAATTACTAAAAAGAAATGCATCATTTTTTCCAGGAAAATTTGCTTTATCAATATGTCCTGATTTTATGGGCATGATAGAAAAGCCTAAAACAATTATTGCTGTAACGGGAACAAATGGAAAGACAACAGTATGTAATATGATAGAAGATGTGCTTGCAGACAATGGATATGATTTTATAGATAATAAAATTGGATCAAATGTAAATTCAGGAATTGCAACAGCATTAATTAGTGGGGCGAATTTCAAAGGAAAAGCAAAAAAGAATATGGCAGTATTAGAAATAGACGAAAGAAGTGCACCAAAAGTATATCCATATGTAACACCAACTTATTTAGTATGCACCAATTTATTTAGAGATTCAATGTTAAGAAATGCACATGCAGAGTTTATTGCTAATATTTTAACAAACAATATTCCAAAAGAGACAAAACTAATTTTAAATGGAGATGACTTAATTTCAAGTGGAATTGCCCCAGAAAATGAAAGACAATATTTTGGAATTAGTAGATTAGATACCGACTTAGAAGAATGTAATAACATTGTAAGAGATATTGTAGTTTGTCCAAAATGTAATGGAAAATTAGAATATGATTATGTAAGGTACAATCATATTGGAAGAGCCCATTGTGTAAATTGTGATTTTGGTTCTCCTAAAATAGATTTTGAAATTACCAAAATAGATTTTGAAAATAAAAAAATGGTAATGCAAACACAAGAAGGAGAAGAAGAATATAACTTAATTACAGACGGAATTATTAATATATACAACATGGTAGCAACCATTAGTGCATTAAAACAATTAGGATTAACAGCACAGCAAATTAACAATTCACTAAAAAAACAAAAAATTGTGGAAACTAGGTATTCAGAAGAGGTTGTAAATGGCATTAGAATTGTCAATCACTTAGCAAAAGGAATGAATCCAATTGCATGTTCAAGGGTATTTGACTATATTAGAAAAGATAAAGGAAATAAGGCTGTTATTTTATTACTTGATGATTTACATGATGAAATGTCAAGCTCAGAAAATATTACATGGCATTACGATACCGATTTTGAGTTTTTAAATGATGATAGTATTAAACAAATTATTGCACCAGGACCAAGACATTTAGACACATTTGTAAGATTACAAATGGCAGAAATATTACCAGATAAAATTGTTCATATAAAAGATAAGATGGATGGGGCAGAAAAGCTAGACTTAAGTAGCATAGATACAGTATATATTTTATATGATGTATATACAATTAAGTTATGCAATATGGTAAAAGAAAGAGTCATAAAAATGATAAAAGAGAAAGAGGAAGAAAAACATGAAAATTGAAATATTATTTCCGGAATTTTGTAATTTATATGGAGACATTAGCAATATGGCCTATTTGAAAAAGTGTCTTCCAAATGAGGAATACATAGAAACAGCAATTGACGAGGAACCAACTTTTATAACAACAGATGTCGATTTTATCTATTTAGGTGCAATGACGGAGAATATGCAAGAAAAAGTAATTAAAAAATTATTACCATATAAAGCAAGAATCGAAGAATTAATTGAAAAAAATGTAGTTTTTTTATTTACTGGAAATGCACTAGAAGTACTAGGGAAATACATAGAAAATGAAGATGGGACAAAAATAGAAGGGCTTGGAATTTTTGATGTATATGCGAAAAGAGATATGATGCATAGACATAATAGCTTGTTTACTGGAAAGTATGAAGACATTGAAATAGTAGGTTTCAAAAGTCAATTTACAATGATGTATGGTAATATTGAAAATGAATATTTTATGGAAGTAGAAAAAGGAGTTGGAATTAATCCAAAGGTAAAATATGAAGGAATTAAGAAAAATAACTTCTTTGGAACATACGTAACAGGACCAATTCTTATATTGAATCCACTATTTACTAAAAAGATACTACAATTATTGGGAATAGAAGAGCCAAGTATAGCGTTAGAATCGGATGTAATGGCAGCATATGAAGCTAGATTAGAAGAGTTTAAGAAAGTACCATTTGAAAAGTAACAATTGCTTTTTATAAGAATTTAAGTATTTGGTAAGTAATCCATTATCGTATGACAACTGCTTGAAAAAATCTGAAGAATATGGTATAAATAAAACAAAATGATAAGTAAAAATAGAAAGTTGAAACATGAAAAATATAAAAGATTATAATTTAGAGGAATTAAAAGAAGAACTTGAACAAATAGGAGAAAAAAAATATCGTGCAGAGCAGATATTTAAATGGCTATACATAGATAAAGTAAAAGAATTTGATGAAATGACCAATCTTTCATTAGAACTAAGAAATAAATTAAAAGAAAACTACAGTATGTGTAATTATAAAATATTAAGAAAGCAAGAAGCTTCCGATGGAACCAAAAAATACTTATTTGATGTATTAGATGGGAATGCTATAGAAAGTGTTTTAATGCAATATCATCATGGAAAAACAATTTGTGTTTCATCACAAATTGGATGTAAAATGGGATGCAAGTTTTGTGCGTCTACGGGTATACAGTTTGTAAGAAATTTAACAGCAGGAGAAATTGTAGAGCAAATAATAGCAGTAGAACAAGATATAAATGATAAAATATCAAATGTAGTGTTTATGGGAATTGGCGAACCGTTTGATAATTATGATAATGTTATGAGAGCGATTAGAATTATCAACCATCAAAAAGGATTAAATATTGGGGCAAGACATATTAGCATTTCAACAAGTGGATTGGTTCCACGTATTTATGATTTTGCAAACGAAGAACTACAATGTACATTGTCAATTTCACTACATAGTAGTAATAACGAAAAAAGAAGTAGTATGATGCCAGTCAATAATCGTTATCCAATAGAAGAATTAATGCAGGCATGTAAAGATTATATTGCTAAAACAAATAAAAGGATATCATTTGAGTATGCTTTAGCCAAAGACAATAATGATAATTTAGACGATGCAAAGGAATTAGTACATTTATTAAAAGGAATGTTATGCCATGTTAATTTAATTCCAATTAATAAAATAGAAAATGGAAGCTATACCAAAAGTACAAATGAAAATATAATAAAGTTTAGGGACTATCTTAACGAAAAAGGAATTGTTGCAACAATTAGAAGAGAACTAGGGTCAGATATTGATGCGGCTTGTGGACAACTAAGAAGGAAAAATTTAAAAAATCAGGAGGAGTAGAAAATATGGTTTTTGCGAAAACTGATATCGGAAAAGCAAGAGAACTAAATCAAGACTATTATTATATTTCATCTCCAGAAGATGCAATTAAGCTATATATTTTAGCAGATGGAATGGGCGGATATAAAGGTGGAGAAGTTGCAAGTGGGCTTGCCACTGAAGCTGTAAAAGAATACATTTATGAAAATTTTGACAAAATAGAAAAGCAAAGAGATGAGATTTTAAAACTAATTAATGATGCAATGTTATATGCGAATAAAATGGTATATGAAAAATCAAAAGAAGTAGAAGAATTTGAAGGAATGGGTACTACTTTAGAGATTTGCTTAATATATAATAATAAGGCATATACTGGACACATTGGCGATAGTAGAATCTATAGAATACGAAAAGGCATTATGAGAAAATTGACAAAAGACCATAGCTATGTACAAAAATTAGTAGAAGACGGAAAAATAACAAGAGAAGAAGCAAATACACACCCTAAAAAGAATATGTTAATGAAAGCACTAGGTTGCATGCCTTTTGTAGAACCAGACATTAGAGCAAGAAACATGGAGCCGAATGATATATTAATTATGTGTTCAGACGGGCTAACCAATATGGTAAAAGAAGAACAAATTTGCATAGAAGTAACCCAAAACACACAAACAGCGGCAGAAAATCTTGTAAAATTAGCAAATGAATCAGGTGGCTATGACAATATTACAGTTGTCATCATAATGTAAGGAGAGAGAATTTTATGAATTTAGAAGGTAGAATAATCGGAAATCGATATGAAATGATAGAAAAAATTGGGAATGGTGGAATGGCCACTGTATATAAAGCAAAAGATATGACTTTAAAAAGATATGTAGCAGTTAAAGTATTAAGAGATGAATTTACTACTGATGCAGAATTTATTAGAAGATTTAATATAGAAGCACAAGCTGCTGCATCACTTGCACAGCCAAACATTGTATCCATTTATGATGTAGGAAATGAGGATAATATTTATTATATTGTAATGGAACTAATTCAAGGAAAAACGTTAAAACAAATTATAGATGAAGATGGAGTACTTCCTTGGAAATGGTCATTAAACATTTCTATTCAAATTGCATCAGCATTAGAAACAGCACATAAAAATAATATTGTACATAGAGATATTAAACCACACAATATTATTATTACAGAAGATGGAATTGCAAAAGTAACAGATTTTGGAATCGCAAAAGCGGTATCAAATTCTACAATAACAGCTTTTGGAACAACAATTGGGTCTGTACATTACTTTTCACCAGAACATGCAAGAGGAGGATATACAGATGCAAAATCAGACTTATACTCTTTAGGTGTTGTAATGTACGAAATGCTAACAGGAAGGGTACCTTTTGATGCAGATACACCAGTTTCTGTTGCTTTAAAACATATGCAAGAAGAACCAGTAGAACCAATAAAATTAAATCCTTCTATTCCTTATTCAGTAAACAAAATTATTTTAAAAGCAATGAAAAAGGATACCAATTTAAGATATCAAACAGCAACAGAAATGTTAAAGGATTTAAGTATGGCGTTAAAAAATCCAGAAGGCAACTTTGTAGATGAAAATAGATTAACAGATGGGTACACAAGAGTAATACCAACACTTTCAGACAAAGAAATTAAAACAGAAAGTGAAGCAAAACAAAATACAACTAAGAAGAAAAAAGGAAAAATAGCAACATTTTTTAAACAGCATCCAACAGCTAAAATATTACTTGTGATAGCAATTGTTATATTAATTCCAGTAGCTGCATTCTTTGGAGTACAAGGAGCACTAAACATAGGAAGAGAAAAAGATGTACAACTTCCTAACTTTGTAGAAATGACAAGAGAACAAGCCGAAGAAAAAGCAAAGGAATTAAACATAGAACTACAAATAGAAGAACAATTTGATAAGGAAATAGAGGCAGGAAAATTTATATCACAAGAACCTGGCTATATGGAAAATTATACAGTAAAAGAGAATTCTGTTGTAAAACTTGTTATTAGCAAAGGAAGCAACACAAAAGTTGTTCCAAAGGTAGCAGGAGAAGAATACGAAGATGCAGTAAAAATGATAGAAGAACAAGAACTTGTAGTAGAAAAAATAGAAGAGGCAAGCAGTAAAGTAGAAAAAGGAATTGTTATTAGGCAAGAACCAGAACAAGAGTCAGAAGTAAATGCTGGTGAAACTGTAAAAGTATATGTAAGTACAGGAATTAAACAAATTACCATGGAATATGTAGTAAGTGAAAAAGAAGCAGATGCTAAGAAAAAACTAAAAAATGCAGGCTTTAAAGTAACTGTTGTTTATGAAGAAGATACATCAAAAGATGATGGAGTTGTTTTAAAACAAAGTATTGGTACAGGGGAACAAGTAGATGAAGGAACAAATGTTACTTTAACAGTGAATAAAATAGCAAAACTAAAACAAGGAATTGTTAACATTAATTTAAAATCATTAATTAATGGTGTAATAGAAAAAGATGAAGAAGGAAATGAAATTAATCCAAATGTACAAGTAGAAATACGAGTAAATGATGAAACAGTATACAAACAACAACATAGAAAAGATACAATGAACATTAATAAAGAAATAACAGGAAAAGGAACTGTTACTGTTAAAGTATTTGTAGATGGCGTAAAAGAAGCTGAAGAAACACTAAATTTAAATGATTCAAAACCAGTTTTAAATATAGATTAATGTCACAAGGGATGGGGCATTTTGACATAGGAAAAAATACTAGCATAAAAAATGTGCTAGTATTTTACTTTTGGAAAATGTATGATAGAATATAAAAAGAAAATAAAATAAGTGGAGGAGAAAATTGCTAAAAGGAATCGTTATTAGTAATGTATCAGATTTATATCATATAGAAACAGAAGCAGGAAGTGTATATAATTGTAATGCAAGGGGAAAGTTTAAAAGTAATGAGATTAGTCCTGTAACAGGAGACAAAGTGGAAATTGAAATCATAGATGATGAAAAAAAGACAGGAATTATTAACAAAATAGAAGATAGAACAAACTATATTAAAAGACCTAAAATGGCAAATTTGTCTCAAATGATATTAGTGGTGTCAGCAAAACTACCAAAACCAGATTTAGAGTTGCTAGATAAACAACTGGTGTATGCAGAATATTTAAACATCCATCCTATTATATGCTTTAATAAAGTAGATTTAGTAGATGATGAGTTAATAGAAAATATGGCAAATGTATATAGAAAAATAGGTTACACAGTTATAAAAACGAATGCCAAAGAAGAGGTAGGAATAGATACTTTAAAACAAATGCTAAAAGGGCATATAACAGCGTTTTCAGGAAATTCAGGGGTAGGAAAATCTACGCTAATTAATGGCATATTTGGTAAAGATAAGGCACAAGAGGGGTTAGTTAGTCACAAAAATAAAAGAGGCAAAAACACAACAACACAAGTATATTTATATAAAATAGAAGATAATACCTATATTGCAGATACGCCAGGTTTTTCAACATTAGATATTAGCGAAATTGAATCAGAATACTTATGTCACTATTTTGTAGAATTTGTACCATATATAGAAAAATGTGAATTTGTGGGTTGTAGTCATGTAAAAGAGCAAAATTGTGGAATTAAAATGGGCTTAGAAGCAGGAAAAATAGATAAAGGTAGATATGATAGATATTGCAAAATATATCAAGATTTAAAAGAAAAGGAGGAAAGAAAATGGTAGAGGTATCAACTTCAATTTTAAATGTAAAAAAAGAAGAGGCACTAAAAACATTATACAATTTAGAAACAGCGAAAACAGACTATTTTCATATAGATGTCATGGACGGAAAATTTGTAGAAAATAGTACAAACGAACTTATGCTAGAATACTGCGAATATTTAAATAGTATTACCAATGTACCATTAGACGTTCATTTAATGGTAGAAGGCGTAGAAGATTACATTAAAAGTTATTTGGCATTTGAACCAAATAGTATCACAGTTCATTACGAAGCGGCTAAAAATATAGAAGAATTGAAAAACTGGCTTAATCAAATTAAAGAAAATAATTGCAAAGCAGGAGTAAGTATAAAGCCAAATACAAAGGTAGAAGAAATATATCCTATATTACCGTATGTTCATACAGTATTGGTAATGACAGTAGAGCCAGGAAAAGGAGGACAAAAGTTAATTCCAGAAACAATAGAAAAGATAAAACAATTAAAGGAATATATAGAAAATAGTGGGTTAGAAGTTGACATAGAGGTAGATGGAGGAATTAACCTAGAAAATGTGCAAGAAGTAAAAGATGCTGGTTGCAACATTATTGTTGCGGGAACAGCAATTATTCATACAGAAAATTATGCAGAAGCAATTAAGAAATTAAAACAGTAAATGTATATGTAACAAAAATGCAGTTAAAAGTTTCATAGAAACTTCTAACTGCATTTTGCAACAAATTATGTGAGGACGTTACTCAAACGGATCATAGTTAAAATCATCAGGTCCCCACCTATGAGGTTCTCTAACAATAACTTCAGGAATTTCTAAAGCGTCATTTAATAAATGAGCAACATTGGTTAGTTCTTTTTCTAATGAATCAATTTGAGAGCGTAATTTTCTTTCCGCTTGCTCTAAATATTTTGCTGTGGAACGCAATTCGTTTAATTTTTCCTTTTGATAATCTACTTCTGCTTGACGATCAGGAGGGATCGGAAGAGAAGCTTTAAGGTCAACTTTTTCTTGTTTCTCAAAAATGTAATAAGAAGCTCCTTTATGCTTAAGAGTAGCAACAAAGTCTTGTGGCTTTTCGGAATGTTCATCGCAAAGGCAACATTTATAATAAGTAGATGTTGGTGTTATGTAACTACCAAAAGGCCCGAAGTGTTGAATTCGATAAAAAACATGATTACAGTTGTGTTGCCAATTTTGAAGAAAAATATGATATTCTTTCCACTTTTCTTTTCTTTGTTTTTCAATAGTTTCAAGCTGATTTTTCATTTCCACAAGTTGCTTAATCCGAGCTTTAACCTGTTCAATAAGTTGTTGTTCCATAAATACATACCTTCTTTCATAAATTATTATAAAAAGGAAGTGTGTTCTTATGGACGAAAAAAAGAATGAAATTATTTTGTTTGAAAACCAAGGAGTAAAGTTAGAAGTAAATTTAAAAGAAGAAACGGTATGGCTTACCCAAGCACAAATGGAAGAATTATTTGATGTAAAACATGCAACTATAAGTGAACATATTAATAACATTTTTAAAGAAGAAGAACTTGAAGAAAAAACTTCTGTCGGAATTTCCGACAAAAGTACAGGAGGAAGAAGAGCTAAAATATATAATTTAGATGTAATTATATCTGTGGGATATAGGGTTAAATCGAAAAATGGTGTAATTTTTAGACAATGGGCAAACAGAATACTAAAAGATTATATGTTAAAAGGATATGCCGTAAATCAGAGAAGATTAGAATATTTAGAAAAAACAATTAAGCTTATTGATATAGCAAATAGAATAGATGAAAGATTAGAAGGAAATGATGCAAAAGAAATATTAAAAGTAATTGGAGATTATTCAAAAGCACTTGATTTACTTGATGACTATGACCATAGAACACTAAAGAAAATAGATGGAAATATAGATGAAAGAAGAATTAAGTATAGTGAATGTATAGAAATTATAAATAAGTTAAGATTTAATGAAGAAAGTTCATTATTTGCAGTAGAACGAGATAAAGGATTAGAGTCAATTATAGGCAATATTTATCAAAGTTTTGCAGGACGAGATATATACAAGAGTATAGAAGAAAAGGGAGCAAATTTCTTTTATTTAATAGTAAAAAATCATGTATTTACAGATGGAAATAAACGAATTGCAGCCACCTTATTTATATACTTTTTAAACTTTTATGGAATATTATACAAAGATGGGAAACAAACAATAGATAATAATACACTAGCAGCACTAACTTTATTAATAGCAGAATCAAACCCAAAAGAGAAAGATGTAATTATAGATTTAGTAATGAATTTTCTAAATAATGATTGATAGACATCTCAGTGATAACTTACATGTATACTGTAGGGTAGATAAAAAATTGCTAATTAATATTGACAAAATAAAATTAAATGATAAAATAAGAATATCGAAAAAACAGGAAAAATGGACTAAAAAAAAAACTGATTTTGCAGTTTTTGATTTTAGTCTATTTTTGTTTTTTAAAGAAATAGAGCCAATATAAAGGGAGGTAATAAAGTTGAAAACAAAGTATATTTTTGTAACAGGTGGAGTGGTATCAGGTTTGGGAAAAGGAATTACAGCAGCGTCTTTGGGAAGATTATTAAAAAATAGAGGATATAAAGTAGTAAATCAAAAGTTTGATCCATACTTAAATGTAGACCCAGGAACGATGAGCCCTTATGAACATGGAGAAGTGTTTGTAACAGATGATGGAGCAGAAACAGACTTAGATTTAGGACATTACGAAAGATTTACAGATGAGAGTTTAAATAAAAATTGTAGTGTTACTATGGGAAAAATTTATCAGGAAGTGATTAAAAGAGAAAGAAGGGGAGACTACCTTGGAAAAACAGTACAAGTAATTCCACATGTAACTAATATGATAAAAGAAAAGATTTATTCATTTGAGGATAAAGATGTTGACATTGTTATTACAGAAATTGGAGGAACAGTAGGAGATATAGAAGGCTTATCCATTATAGAAGCAATTAGGCAAGTGGGACTAGAAAATGCAGCAGAAGATGTTATTTATGTGCATGTTACTTTATTACCATATATTAGTGGTTCAAATGAGCTAAAGTCAAAGCCAACTCAGCATTCTGTAAAAGAACTTCAGTCATTTGGAATAAAACCAGATATATTAGTTTGCAGAACAGAAATAGATATACCAGATAATTTAAGAGAAAAAATAGCATTATTTTGCAATGTACGAAAGACAAGTGTTATTGCCAATAAAACAGCTTCTTGCTTGTATGAAGTGCCACTAGTATTAGAAGAAGAGGGCTTAGCCAAAGCAGTATGTAGTCATCTGCACTTAGAACATTGTGAAGCAAATAATCAAGAATGGGAGGAAATGATAGAAAAAGTAAAGAATCTTCCTAATAAAGAAGTAATGGTAGGAATTATTGGAAAGTATGTAAAATTAGAAGACTCGTATATATCTGTTATTGAGAGCTTACATCATGCAGGGTTTGAAAATAATATAAAAGTAAAACCAAAATTAATTGATTGTGAAGGCGTAACTGAGCAAAACGCAAAAGAGATATTAAAAGATTGCCAAGGAATTATTGTACCAGGAGGATTTGGAAATAGAGGAATTGAAGGTAAAATTCAAACGATTAAATATGCAAGAGAAAATAACATACCATTTTTGGGAATATGCTTAGGGATGCAAATGGCTGTTGTAGAATTTGCAAGAGATGTGTTAAAAATAGAAAAGGCAAATTCTGAGGAATTTGATGAAATTTGTGAAGAGCCTGTTATACATATTATGTATGATCAAAAAGATGTTACCAAAAAAGGAGGGACAATGCGACTTCGGAAGTTATCCATGTGTGATAAAAAAAGGAAGTCTTGCAGAAAAAGTATATAAAGAGGCAAATATAGCAGAAAGACATAGACATAGATTTGAATATAATAATCAGTATAAAGAACAAATGGAAGAAGCGGGACTAACTGTTTCTGGAACATCTCCTGATGGAAAATTAGTTGAAATTGTAGAAATACAAGCTCACCCATTTTTTATTGCAACTCAATTTCATCCTGAATTAAAATCAAGACCAGATAGACCAGCACCACTATTTGTAGAACTAGTAAGGGCAATAAAAAAACAGGTAAATTCAAAAGGATAATTGCCATAAATAAAAAGTATGAAATTTTTACATTTCATACTTTTTATTTAAATATCTATTTTGTTTCTTCTACTGTAGTAGATTCTTCTGATTTGTCATCAAGTCCTTTTTTCATTACTAAATTTATAACAATTATTCCAAGACCAATCATTGGAACAATAAATGCAACCAATGCACCTAAATAAGGAATTAGTTTTAGTAAGTTGAGTACTAAGACAACTAGTAAAGTTGTTAAAATAAACATGATATTTGTATCTTTGCCTAATTTTGTATTAATTAGTTTTGCACATGCAATACCAAATATTGCTTTTGAAATTGTAAGAGCAAGAATAAATAATGTGACACCTGCTACAGAAATACCTGCAACTAGGTTACCTGCTGTTAATAATAAAATAAAAGCTCCTGCAATTACTACAATACAAGTAAGAATACCTACACCAAAAGATAAAGGTGCTTTTTTCTTTAAAATTGTTCCAGCTTTTTCCTTAAAGTTAGGAGCAAGCCAAATAACGAATAAAGTAACAGCTAACACATATAGTAAAGAAGCAAGAATATTAGTAGTATGATATGCTATTTTATTCGCTAAGCTAGGCTCATCAACTGTTAAAGGTGTATATTTTGTATTTCCTGTAACAACTCCTTCTACTATATCAAATTCAGAATGTGCAGAATATTCTAAGTTTCCTGCAATTAAACCAGAAGCATTGTCTGGGAAAACTAATTGTTCTGTCGAAATATAAGCATCTCTTTTAACTAGACCACTGATATAAATAGCATCTGATCCAATACGAATGTCTCGTGCAACAATAGATTTATTACCCATTGTAAAATTGCCACAAGCGGCATAAACGTCATAGCAAATGCCATTTAAAGTAAGTGTTTTGGCACAAGCAAAAATGCTACCATGGATGTAAGCATTTTCTTCAATTGTAACATTGCCACCACAGGCAAAGACATCTCCACCAATTTCGCCTGAAATAGTAATATTATTTCCAAAAGCAAAAACATTGCCATCTATTGTTTGATCAATAATAACGTTTGCTTCAGCCTTATAAATATCAGAAGCAATTAATTCATATGTATTCTCAGTAGGGGTAGTGTTATTGTCATCAGTGCTTGTAACTACATTTGGAGTAGTATTATCATCAGAAGTAGGTACTGCATCTGATGCCATAGAAATAGTTGCAAGTGACAACATAATCAATAAAATTGATAATGCAAGTATTCGTTTTAAATTACGTTTCATAAATATATTTCCTCCTATTAGATTAATTAATGCTATCATATACTGTTTTGCTATATTTGTCAATTGTGTTAATAGGTGAGTTTGCGATAAAATAGATACAGTCGGAATTGACAGATAATTTCTGAGATTGGATTTTGTCTAGATAGCATTTGCCATCTTTTTGATATTTACAATTTGAAGAACAGTTTATATTAATCAAGAAAAACACCTCTTAGCATATAGTATGAGGCGTTTTTAATAAATTATACATAGGATATAGCTTAAGATTTATTTTTACAAAATTGTTTTAAAGGGCATTTGTCACATTGTGGAGAACGAGCGGTACAAATATTTCTACCATGCCATATAAAAAGATGATTCACATCTTTGTAATATTCGTAAGGAATTTGTTTTAATAAATCTTGTTCAATTTTTTCAGGTTCTTTTTCGGAAGATAATCCAAGTTTAGTAGAAATTCTTTTAGCATGTGTGTCTACTGCAATTCCTTGTGGTTTATTAAATGCTTCTAACATAACAACATTGGCAGTTTTTCTACCAACACCAGGTAAGCTCATCAGTTCCTCCATAGTTTGTGGGACTTTTCCATCAAATTCGTCTAATATCTTTTGTGCAGTTTTTTTTATATTTTTAGATTTTGTTTTATAAAAGCCACAAGGGTGAATTAAAACTTCAAGTTCTTCTAAAGGAATAGAGGCGAATTCTTCAGGAGTAGAGCATCTAGCAAAAATAGAAGGTGTTGTTTTATTAACTCTATCATCTGTACATTGTGCAGAAAGAATAACTGCAATTAATAGTTCAAAAGGAGTAGCAAAATCAAGACTACATTTAGCGTCTGGATAAGATTGTTTTAATATTTCAATTATTTGTATTACATCTTTTTGCTTCATAAATTTTACCTCGTTTATATAATATTCTAGTATATTATACCATAAATAAAACATAAAGTGGTAACAAAAAGAGAAAAAATTAATATAATATACAAAAAGATAGGAGGTAAAATACATATGTTAGAGGCGTTAAAGAAGACGTTAGGGGTATGTCTTATAGGACTTGGACTAGGAATATTACTTGTGCTATTACTTCCTATATCAGGCTGGCTATTTGCAATAGGAGTCGTAATAGTAGCAGTTGGATTAATGTGGTTATCTTGTTAAAAAGGAGAGTGGTTTTAAATGACAATCGTTGTAAAAAAAGTCCCAAAATTTTTAAGAGGCTTTGTAAAGTTAATATTTGGAATAAAGGATGCTTAAGAAAAAAGATAGCAAAAAATAGTAAAACAAAAAGACTATTCACAATGAAGGAATAGTCTTTTTGTTTTACGCGTAAATAAAAATTATATTAAAAATGATAAATACATATCATTTAAGCTCTTTCAACTTTTCCAGAGCGTAAGCATTTAGCACATACAGAGATTGTTTTTGTATCTCCATTAACTAAAGCTTTTACTCTTCTTAAATTTGGTTTAAAAGTTCTTGTAGTTCTTCTACTAACGTGAGAACGAGCTATGCTTATTTTATTTCCGTGTGATACTGATTTTTCACAAATTTCACATTTTGCCATAAGTTTTGCACCTCCTATATGTTTAAATAAAATTGACTATTTATAAGTTTATCACAAAATTTACAAAAATGCAAGAGATTTTGTAATTAAAATGTGGACGTGTAAATATTTAATGAATTAAGTCATTTATTACCTCACCTGCAATTATAAGACCAGCGACAGATGGAACAAAGCTAATACTAGCAGGTGTTCTTTTTAGAATATCCTCTTGGTTAAAACGATATGGTACTTCTTTAGAATAAAGGACTTTTAAGTGGAAAATAGCACGTTTTTTTAATTCCTTTCGTATTACTTTGGCAAGTGGACATACCGAAGTTTTTGAAATGTCTGTAATTTCGAACATACTTGGATTTAATTTATTTCCTGTTCCCATAGAGGAAATAAGCGGAATGTGATTTTGGTTTGCATAGCAAACTAAGTCTATTTTAGATGTTACACTATCAATAGCATCTACAATATAGTTACAATCTTTAGGAATCATAGTAGCAAAATTAGCCTTGTTTGCGAATTCTTGAAAAGTAGTAACTTTGATAGATGGATTTATTAATAAAGCTCTTTGCTTTGTTACATCCACTTTGGCTTTGCCAATAGTAGTAGTGTCTGCGATTAATTGCCTATTCATGTTAGTAATATCAACAATATCGTTATCTATAATTACTAAGTTTCCAATTCCACTACGAACTAGGCCTTCTATTACATAAGAGCCAACCCCCCCGCAGCCAAAGACAACTACGGTGCTATTTTGCAATTTATATAGAGCTTCTGTTCCAATTAATAGTTCTGTTCTATTAAGCCAATTTTCCATGTTAAACCTCACAAATTATAAAAAAGTTTACTTATTATTTTTTTATGATATAAGAATATATTTACAGTAAAAGATAAAAATAGTAGGTTAACGAATATATTCAATATACCACCTTACTTTCTTATCATATGTATAAGAAGGTAATGACCACACGCTGAAATCTCTTTATACCATTTAATATTATAGCATTTACAAAAAATGGATGTCAATACAAAACAAACAAAAATTTGCAAAAAAGCTTGCAAATTTTTTTGTTTGTGATAGAATAGGCAATATATAATAAGATTGTAAAGTAAAAGGAGACAAAAATGTTTGCATATATAAAAGGAAGTTTAGAAGTAAAAACAACAGGGTATGTTGTAATAGAAACAAATGGAATAGGCTATAAAATTTATATGTCAGAAACAGCGATTGAAAGATTAGGTGAAATAGGAAGTATTACAAAAGTACATACTTACGTAAAAGTAAGGGAAGATGATGTTAGTATATTCGGATTTAATACAAATGAAGAACTTCGCATGTTTGAGTTATTATTATCTGTTAGCGGAATAGGTGCTAAATCTGCAATTAGTATTCTTTCTAATATATCACCATCTAGCTTTGCATTAGCAGTTATTACAAATGATATAGCTACATTAAAAAAATTACCAGGAATTGGAGTAAAGTCAGCACAAAGGGTAATTTTGGAGCTTAAAGATAAACTAAAAACAGAAGAAATAACCAAAACAGATAAAGCACCAACAATCGAAATGAAACAGAAGGTACAAGAAGATGATAGAGTGTCAGAAGCAATATCAGCTTTGCAAGTATTAGGATATAGTAGAAAAGAAATTGAAACAGCAATGGAAAAAATAGATGTGACATCACTTACAGTAGAAGATATTATTAGAAAAGGTCTTAATAATTTGGCAAGATAAGAAAGGAAAGATATATGGATTTAAACGAACCATTAGCATATAGAATGAAACCGAAAACATTAGAAGATTATGTGGGACAAGAGCATATTTTAGGAGAAAACAAAATATTATATAGAACTATTAAAGCAGATAGATTATCTAGTATTATATTATGGGGACCTCCCGGATGTGGTAAAACATCTCTTGCCAAAGTAATCAGCAATACAACCAAATATCAATTTACGAAAATAAATGCAGTAACAAGCGGGGTAGGAGACATAAAAAAAGCAATAGAAGAAGCTAAAAATGTATTTTTAAACCCAACAGGAAAATGTATTCTATTTATTGATGAAATTCATAGATTTAATAAGCTACAGCAAGATGCGCTACTTCCTTATGTAGAAAATGGAACTGTTATTTTAATAGGTGCTACAACAGAAAACCCATATTTTGAGGTAAATAAAGCGCTCATTTCAAGGTCAATGGTATTTAAATTAAATCCACTTACAACAGAAGATATATACAAAGTATTAAAAAAATCATTAGTATCAGAGGATGGACTAGCCAATTATAATATAAAAATAGAAGATGAAACATTAATGAAAATAGCAGAGGTTTCAAATGGAGATGTAAGAACAGCATTAAATGGACTAGAAGTAGCAGTTCTTACTACTAAAATGGACAAAGAAGGATACATTCATATTACTAGCGAAATTGCAGCAGACTGTGTACAAACTAGAAAGGCAATATTTGATAAAAATGGAGATAGCCATTATGATAATATTAGTGCTTTTATTAAATCTATGAGAGGTAGTGACCCAGATGCTACGATATTTTACTTAGCAAGAGCATTAAATGGAGGAGAAGACCCTGTGTTTATTGCAAGAAGAATTGTAATAGCAGCTGCAGAAGATGTAGGAATGGCAAATCCTAATGCATTAGTTGTAGCAACATCTGCAATGCAGGCCGTTACAATGGTAGGAATGCCAGAGTCAAGAATTATTTTATCAGAAGCGGCAACATATGTAGCAACATCGCCTAAATCTAATGCAACCTATTTAGGAATTAACAGAGCAATGGATGATGTAGCAAATATAGATACAGGTACAATACCAATGCATATCAGAAATGCACCAGCAGAGGGAATGGCAAAAGAAGGATATGGAGTAGGATATAAATATCCACACGACTATCCAAATCATCAAGTAGAACAACAATACCTACCAGACAAAATGTTAGGAACAAAGTACTATATAAAAGATGAAACAATACCAGAATAGAAAGGCTTCGCCTGTTACAGATGAATTAGTTATGTTTTTTGATAATTTATTACAAGGTAAAAATAATAAACTTAAAAATAGAGAATTATATATTAAAAAATTATTTGAAAATAATAATTAATTTTATATTAATAAAAAATAAGATAATATAAACCAACCCAATGGTAAGTATATGACCATATGCAGGACTTATTCATCCCAATTCATCTAAAGCGTTACCAAAATAGATTAAACAAAATAAATAGAGCAGGCACATTTTTTAATGTGCCTGCTCTTATAGCAATTATGCTATGTTGTACAGGGTATAACCTTATTCGTTTAGCAAACGTTCGGACTTTTTGTGCTTGGCACCTTTACCGCCACACGTGCGGATACGATTCCAACCAACTCTTTCCTCGGGAAAAGGAATATAGCGGCGGTCCTTAGAGGTGCGATGTGCTTTTCCAGTAGAAAAGCAGTGACGCTGTTTACTGGAAAATGGAATCAGATATCTGGCCTGAAGCCCCGCGCTGGAAGTATTGCTTTCGGACGAAGGCTTGTGAGGACAAATCAGTTCATCAAGCAGATCCCAATTTTCAGGATCGGTGATAAAATGATTTTCCTGATATCGTGAACTTGCAGGCTGACCTATGTCGAACTTTTTGTGACCATCACCATAATCGAGGTAATGCTCACAGAAGAACTTGTCCTCAGCCGTACCCAAGCAAATCCGGTCAAAAGTCATATAAATGTTCCCCTTTCAACTATCAAGAATAAATATATTATAACATAAAAAAGAAGCAAAGTCAACATAAAGTTGATTTTGCTTCTTTAGTTTATTCTTCTATATCAATAATTTGACTTTTCTTTGCTTTTTTACCATCTTTTAAAGCTTCTGCTGCACTTCCTAAACCAGCAAGAGCGCCAGTTGCCTCAAATGGAATAAATATTTTGTTAGCATCACCATTTGCCACTTCTTTAAGTGCTTCTAAAGATTTTAGTTGTACTAATTTATCATTTGGATTTGCTTTCATCATAGCATCATATACAACATGAATTTCTTGTGCTTTTGCTTCAGCCACTTTTTTAATAGCTTCAGCTTCACCGGCTGCACGTCTAATTTTAGCTTCTTTATCTGCTTCTGCTTCTAAGATAGCAGCTTCTTTTTTACCTTCTGCAAGAGTAATAGCAGATTGTCTTTCACCTTCAGCTTGAAGAATTAAAGCTCTTTTATTTCTTTCTGCATTCATTTGTTTTTCCATTGCATCACGAATGTCTGCAGGTGGTGTAATATCTTTAATTTCAACTCTATCTATTTTACATCCCCATTGGTCTGTTGCTTCATCAAGAATAATTCTTAATTTGTCATTGATAGCATCACGTGAACTAAATGTTTCATCTAAGTCCATTTTACCAACAATATCACGAATTGTTGTAATAGCTAGGTATTCAATACCTTTCTTTAAACTTTGAATTTCATAAACTGCTTTTGCAGGATCTGTAATTTTATAGAAAACTACAGTATCTATTGTAATAGTAACATTATCTTTAGTAATAACACCTTGTGGTGGAATATCCATAGTTTGTTGTTTCAAACTTACAACACTACGAACATGGTCAATAAATGGTATAATTATTGTAAGACCAGCATCAGCTATTTTGTGAAATTTACCAAGTCTTTCAATAATATAAACTTCAGATTGTTTAACAACCTTGATAGTTTTAAATGCAATTAAAAATATAATAGCAAGTAAAACGATTAAAAATATAAAACCTTCCATAAAAATTTCCTCCTTTTTTGTTTTAGAAGTCAGAAGTCGGAGGTCAGAGGTCGAAATACCTCTAACTTCAAATTCCTGACATTTATTTTTTAGAGGTTGGAAGTTGGAGGTTAGAGGTTGGATTTTAGGTAATTTCTTCAAAGACTTACCTTATTTTCCAACTTCCAACTTCAAACTTCTAACATCCATTAAATAACTATTTTGTGACTTCTGAGCTAACAGTAATAGGCTCTACCACTGCCTTAACTCCATCTATTTTAATAACTTTAACTTCTGTTCCTTTTTCTATTTTAACTTCATTTTCAGTTTTAGCAGACCATACTTCATTAGATATTTTTATTTGCCCAACACCTAAAGTATTATTAATATCTTGAGTTACAATTCCTTTTTTTCCAATTATAGAATATGCATTAGTTTCTAACTTTTTATCTTTTTTAGTGAATTTATTTACAATTGGTTTAGTAAGTAAAAGTAATATTACAGAACTAATAATAAAAACGGTACACTGAAGTATAATGTTTTCAGGTGCAAATATGCTAACAATCATAGAAAGAAAAGCACCTATACCAAACCAAAATACAAAAAAGCCGAACAGTTGCCATTTCAATAATAAAGCATAACCCACTAGCTATAAGCCAAATTTGCCACATAACAAACCTCCTAGAATTATTCTAATAATATTATTATAGCATAGATTTATAAAAAAAGGAAGATACTAGAAAAAAATACACCTGAAAAAATAAAAGGGGCTGTAAAAAAAGGAAAGTTTTGAACGCGTCCCAAATCTTTCCTTTTTTTACAGCCCCTCTTTTGCTATTATTGTTGAGCTTCTGTCCATAATTGGACAATGTACTTACGTATAAAACGCAGCTTTTCGTCATACTCTTTATCAGCTATTATCCAAGCATCTATGAACTGAGTATCACTAGAATCTTTTGGAGGTTTTGGCCGTTTTCCAATAAGATTACTAGCTGAGGCCTCTGACACTGTACCAGTAGCATCATACTCGACTAATAAATTGTCGATAACATTTTGAACTATGATATTAGTTGATAATGCCAGTTCGCTCTTTAGGACCTGAATGGTAATGCTAGGGATTGTTGGGTTTTTTCTAATCATAAAAATACCTCCTAAAAAAACAATGGTTAACGTGATAAAAAAATCATAACATTAATTAACATAAAAGTCAACAAAAAATGCATAATATATTTAAATTTTAGCACTTTAAAAATTTATAAAACTATGATAAAATAATAAAAGAATATAAAAGGAGAGGAACAAAGAAATGAAAAAAGTAGCATTTTGCACATTAGGTTGTAAAGTTAATCAATACGAAACAAATGCAATGATAGAGCAATTTATAAAAAAAGGATATGAAATAGTAAATTTTGAAGAAAAAGCAGATATATATATAATAAATACATGTACAGTAACAAATATGGCAGACAGAAAATCAAGACAAATGTTAAGAAGAGTTAAAGAAATAAATAAAGAGGCTATAGTGGTAGCATGTGGTTGCTATGCACAAGTAGCGAAGGAAGAACTAGAAAAAATCCCAGAAATAGATTTAATATATGGGACAAATGAGAAAAATAGGATAGCGGAATATATTGAGAGGGAGTGCCCATTCCAATTGGGGACGTTTCCAATTGGGGTATCTGGCACTTTTGAGGTATCTGTCCCTTTGGGGAAATTTCCTAATGGAAAAGTAACAGATGTAATGTACCAAAAAGAATTTTTAGATTTTGGTACAACATTGTACACAGAAAAAACAAGAGCAGTTATAAAAGTTCAAGATGGTTGTGATAGATTTTGTAGTTATTGCATAATTCCATATGCAAGAGGGCATGTAAGGAGTAGAAAGCCAGAAAGTGTTATAGAGGAAATAAAAGGGGTAGCAAAAGAAGGAATAAAAGAAGTAGTTATAACAGGAATACATGTAGCCTCTTATGGAAAAGACTTTAAAGATGATATAGGTTTAATTGATTTACTAGAAAAAGTAAATGAAATTGAAGGAATAGAAAGAATACGTTTAGGTTCAATAGAACCAACAATAATAACTGATGGATTTTTAGAAAGACTAACAAAGCTAGAAAAAATATGTGATCATTTTCATCTATCACTTCAAAGTGGTTGTGATGAAACACTAAAAAGAATGAATAGAAAATACACAACTGAACAATTTAGAAAAAGTACTAACCTTCTAAAAAAAGCATATCCAAATGTAGCACTAACAACAGATATAATAGTAGGTTTTCCAGGAGAAACAGATGAAGAATTTGAAAAGACATATAAATTTTTAAAGGAAATAGATTTTTATAAAATGCATATATTCAAATATTCTCCAAGAAAGGGAACAAAAGCAGCTGTAATGCGGAGGTCAAATAGATGGAAATATAAAAGAAGAAAGAAGTAGAAAACTAATAGAGCTATCAGACAAAAATGAAAAAGAACATAATGAAAAATATATAGGAAAAGAAGTAAAAGTTTTATTTGAAGAAAAAGAAGGAGAATATATAAAAGGTCATACTACTAACTATATGGTTGTAAAAGTGCCATACAAAAAAATAGAAAATACTATAGAAGCAGTGAAAGTTGAGAAAGAAGAAAATTTGGAATTAATTGGAAAATAAATTTAGTAATAAAACCATAATTTATTATAAATTAATAACAAACAATATCCTGAAAAAATTAGAGGAGATTTTAATCTTCCCTAATTTTTAGTTATACTAAAATTAACAATTTATTTTTATGCTTTCTTTAATAAATTACAGAATTATTTACGAAATAAAAAAGATAAACATATTATTTTAGTAACAAAGGCTAATAACAGTGGTTAAGATATAAATAAAATTAATATATTTAATTTTTATAAAAATTTAAAATAAAATTCTAATTTAAATTATTTTAAAAAGTTTAACAATCACAAAAAAAAGTTGACATATTATATAGTTTTATGTATAATATAAGAAGTTTCAAAGTAAATAATAAATCAATCTTAATTAAGGAGGTAATTATATGAAAGGAAATATTACAAGAGTGTGGAAACGGACTAAAAGCTCTATAGAGCAAAATAAGTCAGTAGGAAGTGCAGTATTTACTCTATTTTCCATTTTTATAGGTGGAATATTAACGGCTATTGGTGTAGCAATATTTGAGCCTACCTATGTGTATCCATCAATAAAAATTTTCATAGCAACATATTTGGCAGGCGGAATATTATTCACAATAGGTGTGGCTGTAATAGCTACTATTATAGTATTCTTGACTATAATAAAGGAAAATACCCCAATATTATTTTCAAGAAATATTGATTATAGGATATATAATATTTTTTCTGGTTATAGTGTTACTATAATAAAAAATTAAGGAGAAAAGTATGGCTAAAATTAGAATGAAGGAAATTTTACAGCAAGTTCTTGAAAATGTAGGAATTCCAGAAGGTTATTACAGTATAGGAAGCTATAAAGAAGGCTCTACATGTATGGAAAAAGTAGGTAAAAAATATATAGTATATGACGTTAAAAGTACAGAAAGATATGAAAGTATAGAGTATAAAAATGAACTGGAAGCATGTACAGAGTTAATTCGTAGAATAGTTAAAAATAATAAAGATTTTGAAATACTTAGACAGGAATTTTATGATTGTAGAGCTAAAGCTGTATTAAAAGCAGTATTGGATGATAAAGGAATACCACGGAAATATTATTCCTTGGAAGGATATGTGGAAGATGCAGTATGTATGGAAAAGAATAATAAGAACTACATTGTATATATTGGAAAAAAAGGTAATAAATATAATGTAAGTAAGCACTCAAATATATCAAAAACACTCTTAAAGCTTATTTCTGAGGTAGCACAAAGCTATGCACAAGAAGAAAAAATAGTAGAAGCTTTCATAAATAAATTATATAAAATGGTATAGAAACAAAAAAGAGGCTTCACCTATCAGACGAGCACTGCTCGCCTGAGAGGTGAAGCCTTTTTCTTCTATTCTTAGGAAAAACATTCATAATAGTTAAGTTAGTTGCTTGAACAAAGTGAATTACATATAACTTATGCATAACGAGTAGGAGAAGAATAAAAAACAACTTATATGTAGTAAGATGAAGAAGTGTATATTTTATTAGAAGATAGTTATGGAAGAATTAAATTTTACTATGTGTTTGGCTATTTAGGAACATATATTCAATTAGTGACAATATATATGGTACCATATTTTGAAATAATTAACTAGAAACCTTGATTTTTAAGCCTATATGTAATATAATTTCAAATAATGTTATAGGAAATAATAGGAGGAAAATAAAAATGGAAAAGAAAAATTTAAAAGATTTATATATAAATTTCTTTGTAGAAAATGGACATGTTCAAATACCATCAGCACCAGTAGTGCCAGAAAATGACCCAAGTGTACTATTTAATACAGCAGGAATGCAACCATTAGTACCATATTTAATGGGGCAAAAACATCCACTAGGAACACGTTTATGTGACTATCAAAAATGTATAAGAACAAATGACTTAGAATCAATAGGAGATAAAACACACCACACATTTTTTGAAATGCTAGGAAACTGGAGTTTAGGAGATTACTTCAAAAAAGAATCTATTACTTGGAGTTTTGAATTTTTAACAAAAGTATTAAACATACCAGTTGAAAAACTAGCAGTAACAGTATTTGAAGGAAATAATGAAGTTCCAAGAGATGAAGAATCAGCAAATGTATGGAAAAGTTTAGGTATTCCAGCAGAAAGAATAAGTTACTTAGATAAAGACAATAACTTCTGGATAGCAGGAGAAGTAGGACCATGTGGACCAGATACAGAAATATTTTATTGGAGAAGCGAAGACGAAATCCCACAAAAACATGACCCAGAAGATGAAAGATGGGTAGAAATATGGAACAATGTATTTATGCAATATGAAAGACATCAAGATGGAACAGTAACAGAACTTCCGCATAAAAATGTAGATACAGGA
>CATKGX010000098.1 GCA_949747775.1 uncultured Clostridia bacterium
ATAAAAATTGTATTAATATTAAATTATTAAAAGAGATATTTGGTGAATTTAATATCATTGGGATATTAAAATATAATACGATATATAATCGATTAATTAATAAAAATATAAAAAATCATTTTTATGATAAAAAGATAAGAGAAGAATATTTGCAAATAAAACATGAATTAAATAAATAAAAAAGAAAGGAAAAAGAGATGAATCTAGAAAAAGAAATAAATTCGAACCGCTCTATGCAAAATGAGATTGTAAGTCCAAATAGCCAAAATAATTTCTTAGAAACAACACTAGGAAAGACAATCAATACTGCAGTTGATATAGGATTAAGATGGATATTACCAGATTTTATAGAAAATGAAGTTATTAATATAAAAGACAGTTTAATAAAGGGAGGATTGAAAGAGGGCATTAATACTGCAATTCAGACAGCAAGCAATTTAGGAAAAAGTTCACTTGGAATCATAACAGGAAAATTTGAAAATATATCTCAAGCACAAGCAGCGATAAAAACAGGAGGGATTATAGATGGAGTATCAGACGTAATTGATAATGTATTAAGCAAAACAGTTAATACAGGATTAATAGATAAAAACACATCATTATTAATAAAAAAAGGAAAAAATGTCATATTAGATCATGTAAGCAAAAACATAGAAGACACATTTACAAGCCAATTAAACTATATTGAAAAATTAGGAAAATATGAAAATAATTGGAAGAGATATTATAAAGAAGAAAATTTTGAAGGGATGCAAAGAGAATATGAAAAAATAAAAGAAAAGATAAAACAACTAATTCCATTAGAAAATACATTAAAAGAAGCAAGAATCATTGAAAATTTTCATATGTTAGTTAAAAATAATGGGCAGAAATTTAATTTAAGCAAAGAACAAATAGAACTTGCCAATATACTAACTTAAAATATAGCCAAAAGTAGAGCTGTGTTATAAAATGCTTAAAACATTATCTATAACAAAGTTTTGTGCTGTTTTTGCTTGCATAATTGTTTCAAGTTTAGTATAATACAATGGTAGAAAATAGACTAGAAAAGAGGGAAAAAGATGGAAGAAAATGAGGGAAAAATAATCGAACGAAGTATTGATACAGAGATGAAAACATCATACATAGATTATGCCATGAGTGTTATCGTTTCTCGTGCCCTTCCAGATGTAAGAGATGGTCTAAAACCAGTACATAGAAGAATTCTATACTCTATGTATGAAGATGGAATTACATCAGACAAGCCATACAGAAAATGTGCCAATACAGTAGGTTCTGTTTTAGGAAGGTATCATCCACATGGTGATGCATCTGTATATGACGCAATGGTAAGGCTAGCACAAGACTTTACAATGAGATATCCATTAGTAGATGGACACGGTAACTTTGGATCTATAGACGGTGATCCAGCAGCAGCTATGAGATATACAGAAGCAAGAATGGCCAAAATTGCAGAAACTATGCTTGCAGATATTGAAAAAAATACCGTATCATTTATGCCAAACTATGACGATAGATTACAAGAGCCAACAGTATTACCAGCGAAAATACCAGCATTATTAATTAATGGTTCTTCAGGAATTGCGGTAGGTATGGCAACGAATATACCACCACATAATTTAACAGAAGTTATTAATGGAATTATAAAAATTATTGAAGATGACAATGTAACAGACGAAGAATTGATGGGAATTATAAAAGGACCAGATTTCCCTACAGGAGCAACAATTTTAGGTAGAGAAGCAATTAAACAGGCATATACAACAGGTAGAGGAAAAGTTACAATGAGAGCAGAAGCAGAGATAGAAGAAATGAGTGGAAATAAACAACGTATCATTGTAAGATCATTACCATACCAAGTAAATAAAGCTAGATTAATTGAACACATGGCAGCTTTAGTAAAAGAAAAAAGATTAGAGGGAATCTCAGAAATAAGAGACGAGTCAGATAGAGAAGAAAAAGTAAGAATCGTTATTGAATTAAAAAGAGATGTAAATGCACAAGTATTACTAAATCAATTATATAAAAATACACAAATGCAAGATACATTTGGTATTATTATGCTTGCTTTAGTAAATGGAGAACCAAAAATTCTAACATTAAGACAATGTTTGGAATATTACATTGAGCATAGAAAAGATGTTATTTTACGAAGAACACAATTTGACTTAGATAAAGCACTAGCAAGAGCACATATTTTAGAAGGGTTAAGAATTGCTTTAGAAAACATAGATGAAGTTATTAATATTATTCGTACATCATATGATAATGCTAAAGAAAGATTAATGGAAAGATTTGGACTTTCTGAAATACAAGCACAATCTATCTTAGATATGAGACTAAGAACATTACAAGGATTGCAAAGAGAGAAAATAGAAGAAGAATATGAAGCATTAATGAAATTGATTGCGCATTTAAGAGAGGTTCTAGCAAGTGAACAATTGGTGTTTGATATTATCAAAGAAGAATTGTTAGAAATTAAAGAAAAATACGGAGATGAAAGACAAACAAAAATTATTGCTGCAGAAGGGGAAATTGACGTAGAAGACTTAATTAAAGAAGAGCAATGTGTTATTACCTTGACACACTTCGGATATGTAAAAAGAATGCCAATTGATACATATAAAAGCCAAAAAAGAGGCGGTAAGGGAATTATTGGAATTGCAACAAGAGAAGAAGACTTTGTAAAACAAATATTTACCGCATCTACTCATGATACAGTATTGTTCTTTAGTAACCAAGGAAAAGTATACAGATTAAGAGGATATGAAGTACCAGAAGCTGGTAGAACAGCAAAAGGAACAGCAATTGTAAACTTATTAAGTTTAAATGCAGGAGAAAAAATTTCTGCGGTTATCCCAATTTCAAATTATGCTGAAGGTAAATACTTGTTAATGGCAACAAAAAATGGAACAATTAAGAAAACCGCATTAAATGAATTTAGTTCTGTTAGAAAAAGTGGATTAATTGCAATTAATTTAAAAGAAGAAGATACACTAATTGATGTAAAATTGACAGATGGGGAAGATAATGTTGTTTTAGTAACAAGCAAAGGTATGAGCATCACTTTTGATGAAAAGGATGTAAGACCAATGGGAAGAGGAGCAACAGGAGTAATTGGAATTAAACTTGCAGAAGATGATAATGTAATTGGAATGGAGTCTATTATTAATGGAAGTAATGCAACTCTACTTTCTATTACAGAAAATGGATTTGGAAAAAGAACAGAATTAGATGAATATAGAGTTCAAACAAGAGGAGGAAGAGGTGTTATGACATATAAAGTAACACCAAAAACAGGAAACATTGTAGGAATTCGAATTGCAAGTGACAATGAAGATGTAATGTTAATTACAGATACAGGAACAATTATTAGATTAAAAGTTTCAGATATCAGCATTTTAGGAAGAGTAACGCAAGGTGTAACTTTAATGAGAACAAATGAGGGAAAAGTAGTAAGCATTGAAACAATTCAAAGTGAAGAAGAAAAGACAGAAGAATAAACAATACAGACAGACTAAAAAAGATAAGAAGGGATAAAACCTTCTTATCTTTTTTTGAATCGTATATCATCTCCAAAAAAATAACAAATATTATAATTTCCAACAATACGCGAAACAATTCTTTCATCATATGTATCATATATATTTTTTAAACTTAAGTTTGTAGAAATAATTGTCTTTGTAATGTGGTTTTGATTTAGTAATCTAGTGTTAATTATATTAAATAATTCTGTAAATTTCATGTTATTCATACATTCTGTACCCAAGTCATCAATAATTAATAAATCAACATTTAATAAATTATTGTAAATATCCTGATTCGTATTGGACTTACCAAAGCGGTAATCAATAATGGTATCTAACATGACTGGAGCAGTTTGATATAATACATTTTTTCTTTGTTTTAATAATTCATTTGCAATGCAACTAGACAAAAATGTTTTACCAAGTCCAGTATTTCCGGTAAACAACAAATTTTTCTCGTTTGGAGAATCAAAATTGTTGATAAAATGTTCACACAAATTTTTGATTTTAGCAATATTTTCTCTAGGAGAAATATTGGCATGATATTTTTCAGAATTCGTTTCATTTGAATATAATGAATCAGAGAAATTTTCAAAGTTTTGCAATTTTAAATTACAAATATTAGATTTATTATATTCAATATCAAAAATTTTTTGCTTTAAACAGCTACACATAGAAGAAGTATAATCTTCATTTGTAATATAGCCAGTATCTTTGCAAATAGAACACTCATAATAAGGTAATAAATAATTATGAGGCAAATGCATTTTTTCTAAAATACTTTCTTTTTTTTGTTTTAAAACTTCAATTTGCTTTTGCAAGTTTTCAAGTAATGTGTCATCATGATTTTGGATTAATAATTTAGTAGTTGATATTGCCAAAGAGCTAAGCTGATCTTCAATTTCTTGTAAAATGGGCTGCTTATTAAATAACTCTTTTTTTCTAGCATTAGCTTGATACTCAGCATAAGATTTTTTTTGTTCATATTCAATTAAAAGTGGTTTTAAAGTAGACGAATTCATTTGAACAACTCACTTTCTATGATTAATAATTTAAATTAGCATACAAACTATTTAAATTGTCATATTCTCTTTGATCATATTTACTATAACCAGTAGATTTTTCTAGTTTTTGTACATTTCTATTTTTTTGTTTCATTTCAGTTAAGAAATTTTGAATTTCTGTAGGTGTTTTGAAACCTCTGTCATGCCAATCAGAAAGAAGTTTATTTAAATAGTCAAAATTAGGATTAGCTTTTGAAGTAGTTTTTTTCAAGGCAATTTCAATTACATCAAAAGAATAAGCAAAATCAATTGTCCATTTTTCCACATATCCATACTCGTATTCAGAAAGAGCACGATGTAACCCTAATTTTTTTGAGATTGTATTAGCAATCATTTTAACTTTTTCTTGTTTTTCGTAGTAATTATCTAAGTCATTAAATGTTTTTATATTATTTTTAAACCATGCCTCTGCAACCCTTTGTATATAAGCCTTATGAAGAGCAGAGCGATCAAAACAATAACCAAATAAAGCGATCATAACCTCTTCATCGAAATTGTATTTTTTAAACCATAATTCAATATCAGGATACCAAGTAGTTGGCATCAAACCAGAGAAATATTTATTATTAATATGCTCAATTGCTTTTGCACGTTGTTGATTTTCCTGAGACTTTTGTAATTGTTCAACAGATAAGGCTGTTTTAGGTTTATATAGCTTGTGAAGTTCTATTTCTTGCAAACTATTTATAATATATCCTGTATTTTTTTTTGTAATAACACCTTGTTCTTCCCAATATTTTACTGCATCTTGAATTGTCTTAAGAGGTAATACTAATTTTTTAGATAAATCGTTTACCTTAATGTCTTTATCATATTTTGATAAAAACAACATATATAAATATACTTTTACAAAATCACCATTAGCACCAGATAAATATTCAGAAAAGAAAATATCTGGTATTTGTGTATTTGAAAATAGTGATGAAATGTCTGCTTGTTCAAGTCTCATTATAATTCCCCCTAAAAGTATATTTGTCAAATTATATCATTTTATAAGACTTTTTACAATAAACAAAGGAGAAATATATACAAGAAAGTTTAATTATTTTTTTGATAGATATAATATTTGGGTGACTTTATAAAATGATATATATATTGAATAATATATATCATTTTTTCATGGTTAAATCCAATAACACTAAATAAGAAGAATGGAAAAAAGAAACTAACCCAAAATGCAATTTGTAAAGTTATATTTTTAGAAAAAATAAGAGAAATAAGATAGACCAATAATCCCCATAAAATATTTAAAAATACAGTTGTATATTCAATGAAGCCAAGTAATTTATGGGTAAAATTATAATTTTGGGGAAAAATAAATTTCATTTTTTAATACTCCTTTTATAAACTATTTCATCATACTTTTCATAAGAGCTAAATTAGTAGACACATCTGTTGAAATACCTCCAAATAGATGCTGAATATATGAATTAGCCTTTATTAAAGAATAAATAGATCCAATGCATAAAAGTTTAGACAAAACATTAGTAAAATTTAAATTTAATGAAAAAATAATTAGTAAAACAATGGCAATAAATGCTTGCATAATTAATAAAGCAAAAAAAGTTTTAAGCCATATTTTAAAAAACCAAGAAGTAGAATCATTAATTAAAGTTAAAAAAGCAAAAGGCGCTAATAAAACAAATACTTTAATCATAATATAGCGTAAAGCATAAGAAAAGAGCAAATTGAACAACGATAATGATATGAAACTTTTTAATAATCCATCAAAAGAAAATAAATTAAAACTTTCTTCTTCAACAGAAATAATAGAATTAATATTCTGGATAAAAGATGAAAAAGAAACATCTTGATGAAAAATTCCATTTCCTACTTCTTGAATAGCAGAGGAGATAAGAGAGTTAATATCAATTAATTTTTCACAAATAAAGTAAGAGCAATTAATAGAAACTGCAAAGATTAACAATTTAAAAATAAATTGATAAGGACTTTCTATTTGAACAGATGCAAAATTAGCATATAGTAATTTAAAGCAGTAATATAAAGCGAAAGCGACTAACAAAGAGTTAGCAATTACTAATAAACCATTGTTAGAATTTGTTCCAAATATTCTTTCAAAAAAATTATCATGTAATACATTAGTATTAACAAAAGCTAAATTGTCTAGTGTTTCATAAATATTATTATCTAAGGATGAAAATAAATTATGAAAAATATAATTAATCGTATCTAATATTGTTTTAGCCATATTTTCTGTGGTTGTTACAGTATCTTCCAAAAATACCTCCTAAAATAAAATTAACTAATTAAAGAACTAATTGCAGACAAAATTAAATCAATTGCGAGAATAAAGGCATAGGAAAAAAGCGAGCCTCTAATCAGTTTTTTGGCAGTACGAATTCTTTCCTCATCTCCAAAACTAAACTTTTTCATAAACACTCCGACCCCAACGGCTACTGCGGCAGCAGGGGTAGATAGTGTCATAAGCCATTTTTCAATAGATTTAAATGCATCATTCAATTTAGAGACTAATTTAGGAGTATTGTCAAACAGTCCAGCAAAGGATATTTGAGGAAAAGTAAATAGTAAAACGAGTAATAAAATAATGAGATGTCGAAAAAGAAAAATATACTTTTTATTTTTAAACAAATTCATAAAAACCTCCTTTGAATCATTTATTTTTAAAATAAGGAATTAATTTAATTTTTTGAGGAGAAATAATCTTTTCACCATCTGATAAAAAAGCAAGACAAGAAAAATTTTCTAGTTCTTGTGTGAAAAATTTTGTATCGTAAATATAATCAGTTTGGAGGTGGGTGTTTAAAGTCTCAGAAATGCTAGAATTATTAGAGTGAAAAGTTTTTAATAAATAATTATAATTTGTTTCTTTTGCATTTTCAGAAATTGATTTTGAAACTTTTTTCTTGTCTTCTTTTCCAATTTGCTTTTGTGCACTTTCTATTGTATAAATGTCATCTGTACGAAACCAAAATTTATTGACTAGATTTTGAATAATCACTTGTACAGCATATTGTTGATTAAGTGTATTCAAAAGAGAAGTATAACTTTGCGTTGCAACAATATTAATACATTTAGCTTCACGGCTTTGTGAAAAAAATTGACTATCAGAAACAGTACAATATTCACTATATTCGTCAGAAATAAATACAGCTGGTTTAAATTGCAAATTGGTATTATTAGCTAAACGACACATAACTTCTGTTTGAAAATCTAACTTTAAATAGGCAGCAATAATCTTAGATAAATTCTTATATTCCGCAATATTAAGATTTAAAACAACGATTTTCCCTGAAGCGAGAGCATCTTCAAAACCAGGAAAATTAAGTTCTTGAGGTTTGGGGCAAAATGTACGAAATATAGAATAGTCAGATATAAAACAACTAGTAATTCTTGTAATTTCAGATTTCAAAATGGAAAAAGTTCGGGAATCCAAAGCAAAGAATTCTTTTTCAAAAAAATTTAAAGCAGATAAAAGGTCGTATGTATCAGAATGGCTAAAAAATCCGTTTATAAAATATTCTCTTAATATAGAAAATTTTTCTTTATAGTAAAGCTCTTGTGTTATAATCTTATGAATCTCTTCAAAAGTCACGTAACCATTATTATATAGCCTACATAGTTTAATAGCTTCTGTTAAGGCTGTTTCGGCTTTGTCAATCCAATAGGACTCAGAATTGTTGGGCGAAAGAAGCAGTAAAATATCTTTAAGCCTATTTGCAAGTACAGAAGCCTTTAAGTGGGGCTTATGAAGAGGATTGTAACGGAATGCACCATCTAATTCAATAACAATTAAGTCATTTAATCGGTGATATTTTTCACAAAACTCCCTTACCTTTAAGTAATAATTTCCCTTCACATCCAAAACGAGCATAGGAAGTCTTTGACAGTTAGCAATAAATTGCTCAGTAAAAGGATACATAGCACTACTCGTTTTACCAGTACCAATTGTTCCAGTAATTAAAATGTTTTGAAATAAGCTTTTTTCTGGTAAATAGATAGATGTTGATAAAAGAGAATTACCTACGTATAAGCAAAGAGAAGAATTATAGTCGCTAAAATTATGGATACGAACAGTTAAAGAATTATGATGATTTTTTAATTTATTTATAAAATCCATTAAATTATAAAATTTGTTTGGTAAAAAAATAGTGAAAAATGAAAAAACAAAACGATATAATAAATTGGAAATTAAAATGCTAGAAAAAAGATAGGTAATCAAAAATGATAACTTAATGTAATGCCATAATTCAGGATTTTTAAGGCAAATATCAAAAGGATGTATTCCATAGGTAATAATAACAGATGTAGCAGTAAAAATAGGGGAAAAATAGGAATAACCCAAAGAAATAAAAATGCCAAAAAATAAAATAATAAAAATAAAGCGTTTTATAAACTCACCTTCTTAGATTGGATATTTAATTTTGAACCTTGTTTGTTGTGGAAAACTTTTATATCAAAGAATAAATAAATCGAATAAAAAGTAATAAAAAGATTCATAATAAAAACAATAAAAAATAAATCAATTGGCTTTATAAAAAACACCACCCTCCAATGCAGACAATCATACAACAAAATTTACCATTTGTCTATACTTTTTTTTAAAAATGTGATAAAATAATTTAGAAAGTGAAAAAATTGGAGAAAAAGGAGGAATGAAAATGAAATTTAGTAAAGAAACAAAAATAGGAGAGTTATTACAAGAAGCACCAGAAAAAGCAGAAATATTACAAGAAGCAGGAATGCACTGTTTAGGATGCCCAGCATCACAAGCAGAGACATTAGAAGAAGCATGTGAAGTACATGGAATAGATGTAGAAGAACTATTAGAAAAAATAAATGCTGAATAAAAATACAAAAAAATATAAAATTTTCAAAATAAGTATTGACAAATACAAAAAAATGGAGTAAAATTAAACTTGCGTTTAGCTAGTTAACAAAAACATAAACGCAAGCTTAAAATCTGGGTCATTAGCTCAGGTGGTAGAGCACTTGACTTTTAATCAAGTTGTCCGCGGTTCGAATCCGCGATGGCTCACCAACCTAGGATTTAAGTTAAGCTTAAATCCTAGCCAGATTTTTGGCCCCTTGGTCAAGCGGTTAAGACATCGCCCTTTCACGGCGGAGACATGGGTTCGATTCCCGTAGGGGTCACCAATTAATTTAATATTGCCACTTTAGCTCAGCTGGCCAGAGCACCGCACTTGTAATGCGGGGGTCCCCAGTTCGAATCTGGGAAGTGGCTCCAAATAAGGTCAGTAGTCTTGAATTATTCTTGATTACTGACTTTTTTGTAGTAGAATGTCAATAACGGAGATAGAACCTCTGAGGTTCAAAGTCAGGGCTATATCAATAGATTCGGTTCTGTGTCAATAGTTGGGATAAAACATCTGAAAAGTGTTTTATCCCAAAATGAAAAGGCAAAAGCCTTTCGGCTCATAGCTGAAAGGCTTGTTTGTGCATTTTTATTGCTTGAGAGAGTTTATCATTCAAAAATTCTAAAGTAGGTTTGTCAATCGAATTTCTAAAATATAACTTATAGTACTTAATTTGCATTTTCAAAAAATCAATTTCCTTTTCAATGCAGACTAATAAAGCAGTTTTGTTTGCTTTGCGAATTTCCAAAAGGTGATTTAAACGATCTCCAAGAAGCCGACGCATTTGGCTGATAATATTGGCATCTAAAATAAGCATAATAACACCTTTTTTGAGTAGCCATCTAATTGCAAAACTTCCTGTATCATATGCAATGGCAATATTATCTACAGAAACACCTTCTACATATTTATTAGCAATATCTTGGATTTCTTCTGCAGAAAAATCATCCAGATATTCCTGACGCATTTTGAGAAGGTCCTTAAAGTGTGCAATAGACGCAGTAGAACTATTTTGCACGTTATTGCTACTATAGTTAGCAGCAGCTTTGGATTGTAATCTTTGACAAGTCTTAGTATCAACAAGGCAACAGATTACTGCAAAATCCCGTACTTTGTAAAAAGTACTCTCAGAAATACCATATTTCTGTTTAAAAAAGCTACGAGCAAAATTTAGGTCAGAGTCGGCGTATTCAGTGACTATTTTGGCAATATTTTCATTAGATAGACTATGCCGATGTTTAAAATCTATGAACTTTTGATAAAGACTCTTTTTTGCCACGGTTATCTCTCCCTTTAATTAAAGTAAGTAGAGAAAAGAATGTCTTACTTAATGATTATACATAAAATTATGTAAATAGTCAAGAGAATCAAGTAAAAGATTGAAATGTTAAGGTAAATTTTGTATAATAGAAAATAGTTAAGTAAAAACATATGGAGGAAATGAAATATGATACCCAAAAAAACAGTAATTGTAACAGGGGGCTCTAGAGGAATTGGAGCAGAGATTGTAAAAAAGTTAGCAAATGAAGATTACCAAGTAGTATTAAATTATTATCAGTCAAAAGAAAAAGCAGAAGAAATTCAAAGAGAACTAAAAATAGAAGGAAAAAATATAGAAATCTTTAAAGCAGATGTATCTAGAAGAGAAGAAGTAAAAAGACTAGTAGAGTTTACATTGGAGAAATATAAAAATATAGATGTTTTAATTAACAATGCAGGCATATCACAGACAAAGTTATTCACAGATATCACAGATGAAGATTGGAATAATATGATTCAGAACAACCTGACATCAGCATTTTATTGTTCACAAGAAGTAATACCAACAATGATTTTTAATAAAAAAGGATGCATCATTAATATTTCTTCTATATGGGGAATGGTAGGAGGTTCATGTGAAGTACATTATAGTGTTTCAAAAGCTGGCTTAGATGGAATGACAAAAGCACTTGCTAAAGAATTAGGACCTTCGAATATAAGAGTAAATAGTATTGCACCAGGAGCAACAGATACAGATATGAATAAAGAAGTTACATCAGAAGAATGGGAAGAAATAAAAGAGGAAATTCCTTTGGGAAAAATAGGAAGAACGATTGATATTGCAAAATGTGTCAAATGGTTAATTGAAGACGAGTATACAACAGGTCAAGTGATTTCTCCAAATGGAGGATGGGTAATTGTATAAAACAAAAGAGCATTGAGATAGAATCTCAATGCTTTTTTACTAATCTATATTTTTAATTTTTCTTTTATAATTACCAGAAATAATCTTTGGTAAATATGTAATTATTTTATAAACAGCAAGTCTTACTTTTTTACTCCAAAGGTAAGTTTTTCTTAATCTTCTAGGACCAGAGATAGAAGTATCTTCTTTTATAACTAAAGCAAGTTCAACTTTCTCAATAGGAAAAATATAATTTTCTGCATCATTATTGTCCCATACTTGATTACCATCTCTAAAACAGAAATTTAAAGTATCTGAAGAAATAAGGTTAATTTCTGCCTGAAAACCTAATTCAGTTCTAACCATTTTTACTTCATTTAAACTTTCCCAATTTAATCCAAATCCATAATGAAGATAAACTTCTTCACTATTTTCTTGAAAAAGCTTTCCTGTATATGAAATTTTAACACAAGTATTTTCTACAAGTTTATCTGTGTTAAAAAAAATATTTTTCACCAATTCCATTTTAATTCTCCTTATTTATCTCTTGTTTAATCTTAATACAACTAATTATATTATTAAAGAACAAAATATTCAATAGTTTTTTGAAAAAATCATCATAAAATGTAAAATTAAAATATAATACCAGTATTTGTTCCAATAACTTTACCAATAATATTAAAAGAATCATCTTCATAAATCGAGATTTCTTCTACTTCTTTATTATCAGCTCTTAATACTAATTTATCCCTTCGAACAATAAAACGTCTAATAACAACTTTACCATCGTATTCAAAAACACCAATTTCTCTATTATTAAGTGGTGAATTTAACTCTACAAAAGCATATACGTCTTTAGGAAGTTTTGGTTCCATACTATTGTCAGGAACTTTAATAGCAAGTGCAGCACTAGGCAAGCTTGCTGGACACTCCATAAAAGAGTGAATAGAATCTACTGCTAAAACTTTGTTATAAGCAATACGATTAGGAGCTTTATAAAATTCCTGATCATCTGATAAATATTTGTCATATGTATACATTAAAGGTTGATAAGGAACTTCTAATGCTTTGCAAATAGTACGTAAAGCTTTATGGCTAGGATTTCTCTCACCTTTTTCAATATGGGTAAGATGTCCTATATTGATACCCGTTTCCTTAGCAAGGTCTGTTTTTGAAACTTTTTTTTCTTTACGAATTCTTGCTATTATATCACCTATCATGAGTACTCAACCTCTTTCTTTAGAAATTTAATTAAATTATACATAAAAAACAAAGAAATGTCTAGTAGAATTTGGAGGTTTTTGTAAAAAACTGCCTAAAAAGAATATTGTAAAAAAATATAAACTATGGTAATATTATTTCAAATTGTATGATACAATAAATAGAGGGAGAAAAGATATGAAAGAAGAGAAAAACAGCATTGAAGAAAAAGAGAAAAAATTAGGAAAAAAGAAGCCAGAGACAGCCAAAAAAGAAACAAAATCAAAAACAGAAAAAAAGCGAAACGAACAAAAGTCAAAAAGAATAGAAGAAAAGAAAGATATATCGAAAGTAGAAAAAGAAGAGGAAAAAGAAGTTAAAGAAAATATCGCTTGCAAAACAGAACAAGTGCAAATAGAAAATACAGAGGAAGAAACAGCAGAAAAGTCAGAGATAAGTGAGATAAAGCAAGAAGAGAAGACACAAAAGGTAGAGCCAGAATTAACTCAGGAGGGACCAGTAAAAAAAGAACCGCAAACCGTAAAAAACAAAAAAGCAATGATACCAATTATTGTAACAACAACTATTGCAATACTAATACTCTTGTTCTCAGTTATATTTGCCCTTATTCATATTAACGATGAAAAGATACTATCTGGTATTAGTATTATAGGAATAGATGTATCAAATTTGACACTAGAAGAGGCAAATAAAAAAATAGAAGAGTTAACGAATCAAAATTTGCAAAAAGATATAACATTAAAATATGAAGATTATGAAACAACAATTAGTGGTAAGCAATTTAGTGCAAAATTTGATGTAGAAGCAGCAGTAAAGGAAGCTTATAATATAGGAAAAGATGGAAATATTGTTGTAAATAACTATAAAATATTATTCACACAATTGTTTAAAAAAGATATTCATATGGAGTTTTATTACGATGATGAAGCATTAAACAATAAATTACAAGCAATATCATCAAAACTACCAGGAACAGTAAAACAAAGTAGTTATTATATAGAAGATGAAAAACTAATTATTGTAAAAGGAACAGCAGGAATAAGAATAAAAGAAAACGAATCAAAAGAAAAGATATCTCAAAAAATACAGCAATTAGAAACAAGAGACAATATTATTTCTATTCCAGTGGAGCAAGTAGAGCCAGATAAAATTAATTTAGCTAAAATAAGAGAAGAAATTTATAAAGAACCAAAGGATGCCTATGTTTCTAAAAATCCGACAACCGTACACCCACATGTAAATGGAGTAGATTTTAAAGTTTCTATTGAAGAAGCAGAAAAACAATTAAAAGAAGAGAAAAAGGAGTATACAATTCCTTTAAAAATCACAGTAGCATCAAAAACAATAAAAGATTTAGGAGAAGAAGCTTTTCCAGATCAACTTGCTACTTTCTCTACAAGATATGACTCTAGTAACTATAATAGAAGCAATAACTTAAGCTTAGCAGCAAAAAAAATTAATGGAACAATATTAATGCCAGGTGAAATATTTTCATATAATACAGTAGTAGGAGAAAGAACAATAGCAGCAGGGTATAAAGAAGCAGGAGCGTATGCAGGAGGAAAAGTCGTGCAAGATGTAGGAGGAGGAATTTGCCAAATATCATCTACGATTTATAATACAGCACTTCTTGCAAATCTAGAAATAGTAGATAGAAGCAACCATCAATTTCAGACTTCATATGTACAACAAAGTAGAGACGCAACAGTTAGTTGGGGAGGACTAGACTTTAAATTTAAGAATAATAGAAAATATCCTATTAAAATAGTATCATCTGCTCAAAATGGAGTAGCGAAAGTAAGCTTTTATGGAATTAAAGAAGAAACAGAATATGAAGTGTTTATCCAATCAAAGGTATTATCATATTTACCATATAGCGTAAAATATATAGAAGATAGTTCCTTAGCAGAAGGAAAAGAAATAGTGGAGCAATCAGGATATAATGGATGTAAAAGTGAAGCTTATAGAATATTGAAGTTAAATGGTAAAGTAGTTTCGAAAACATTATTATCAAAAGATACATACGACCCAATGCAAAAAATTGTAAGAAAAGGAACAAAAAAAGTAGAACCTAAAAAAGAAACAGCAAAAAAAGATAATACAGCTAAACAAGAAAATAAGAAAAAAACTGAATAAAAATATACCAAAAGAGCTGCCAAACTGGCAGCTCTTTCAAAGATTAAAACATATTACGCATTTTTATTTCAGCATCAATCAATTCGGATTCATGTGCCAAAGCACATGAAGATAAAAAGTAAAGAATAAGGAAAACGATCATGCCGAAACAGTACAAAAGTTCATGTTCGTAAAAGATTCCGCTTGAAGTCAGATAGCAGAAACCTGCGATTACTGCCCAAAGCAACAAGAGCAACAAAATACGAGCCAAGAGATTTACGTTAGAAAGAACAAGCAATTGAGAATTGCTTTTTTTCCGATACTTTCGAGCCTCTTGTGTGGAACGATTGAACAGCGTGTTAAAACCTTTTTTCATGAAATAGCCTCCTTGCATTTGCATATAGGTAATATAAGTAAAGTATAACAATATTATAACATGTTTACATAAAAATATCAAGTCTAATGTATGGATGCATGTAAGAAAGAGAAAATGTATTCTTTGATTTTTATGTAATATATATTGAGAAATAGTCGGGAAACATAGAACTAAAAGAGACAAGCGATAATCTAAAACTCGCTTGTCTCTTTTAGTTGGTGCGCCATAGAGGATTCGAACCTCCGACCATTTGATTAAGAGTCAACTGCTCTACCAACTGAGCTAATGGCGCAAAATTAAAATATGAAATTGTGTGCCATTAACTCAGATAAGAGCACAAATGATAAAATGAAATCATTTGAACATGACATCAATATTATAAAACCATTCTTTTAATTTGTCAACAATTTTTGGAATGTAACATTGTAAAAATTGCGAAAATATGTTATGATATAAAACCAAGGGGTGATATTATGTTAAAAATGTATAATACAGATGTGAAAACAAATGTAACAACAGAAACAAAAGAATTTATTAAAGGAAATTGGATTAATATGGTATCGCCGACAGAAGAGGAAATCAAAAAAGTATGTAAAAGTATTAACATAAAAGAAGATTTTATTAGGTATGCATTAGACTATGAAGAAAAGGTCAGAATTGATATAGAAGAAGACGATAACACAATACTATTTATTATAGATATACCAGTAATAGAAAAAGAAAATGGAAATAAAGTTTACAGTACAATGCCAATTGGTATTATTTTTGTAAGAGATGACTATTTTATTACAGTTTCCATCACTAAAAATCATATTATCGATAATTTAGAAAGAAATAGAAGCACGATTACCTATAAAAAAAGTAGATTACTTTTACAAATATTTTATGCAAATGCAGAAAGATTTCTAGTATTGTTAAAAAGGTTAAACAAGGAAACTGAAGTAGCAGAAAGTGTATTAAAGAATTCTATGAAAAATAAGGAATTATTAAAATTACTTAGTTTAAAAAAAGGATTGGTATACTTTACAACGTCATTAAAGTCAAATGAGGTTGTTATGGAAAAAACACTTCGAGGAAATTTAATAAAATTATATGAAGAGGATGAAGACATTTTAGAAGATGCGATTATAGAAAACAAACAAGCAATTGAAATGAGTAGAATATATAGTGATATTTTAACAGGAACACTAGATGCATATGCTTCCATTATTTCAAACAACTTAAATGGAGTAATGCAATTTTTAACATCGATTACTATTATATTAGCGATACCAACTATGATTTCAAGTTACTGGGGGATGAACGTGCAAGTACCACTGCAAAACAACCCATTTGGATTTATTATTATGGTACTATTTTCAATTTTAGTAGGAATTATAGCGACACTATGGCTAAAAAGAAAAGGAATGTTAAATTAAAAATAGATAGAAATAAAAAGTAAAGAAAGTAAAAAGGAAAATAAGGAGGAAACAAAAATGCTAACTGCAACAGGAGTCACCATTAGATTTGGAAAAAGAACATTATTTGAAGATGTAAACATTAAATTTAACAAACAATGTTGTTATGGAATTATTGGAGCAAATGGAGCTGGTAAATCTACATTTTTGAAGGTATTATCAGGAGAATTAGAGCCAAGTAAAGGAGAAGTCTCAAAAGAAAAGACAGAAAGACTATCTGTATTAAAACAAGACCACTTTGCATTTGAGGAATATACAGTCATTAATACGGTTATGATGGGAAATGAAGAGCTATACCGAATAATGCAAGAAAAAGATGCTATCTATAGCAAACCAGATTTTTCAGAAGAAGATGGAATGAAAGCAGCAAAATTAGAAGAAAGATTTGCAGAACTAGATGGGTGGAATGCTGAATCAGATGCAGCTGTGTTATTAAATGATTTAGGAATAGAACCAGAAAAACACTACAAATTAATGAGCGAACTAGAAGCAAAAGAAAAAGTAAAGGTATTATTAGCACAAGCACTTTTTGGAAATCCAGATATTCTATTGTTAGATGAGCCTACTAACGACTTGGACTTAAAAAGCATTAATTGGTTAGAAGAATTTTTAATCAACTTTGAAAATACAGTAATTGTAGTATCACATGATAGATACTTTTTAAATAAAGTGTGTACTCATATTGCAGATGTTGACTTTGGAAAAATAAAAGTATATCCAGGAAATTACGATTTCTGGTATGAATCAAGTCAGCTTGCTTTAAAGCAAATGAAAGATGCGAATAAAAAGAAAGAAGAAAGAATTAAAGAATTACAAGACTTTATTGCGAGATTTAGTGCTAATGCTTCAAAATCAAAGCAGGC
>CATKGX010000099.1 GCA_949747775.1 uncultured Clostridia bacterium
TACAAAGCTTTGCTGTTACTCCAAATATTAAACTAAATGGAAAACAATAACTCACAAGCTCTGCTACTAAACTTACTACACTTGACCAATCCATACACACTACTTCCCTTCATATAAATTTGAATTTACATTACTTACACCTTTCCATTCTTTACGATATCTACGCATTTTTTTATACGTATCGTAACTATCATATAAATCTGGAGTATGAAACCATATACTTTTCTTTTTAACATCCATACTTATTTTTCCATCTTTTTCTACTATACTATTTCCATCAATTAATTTGTTATATTGAATACAACCAAATAAATTGCTACAAAGTACTAAATTACGAACCTGCTCTCTCAAAGGTTTAGCAAGTCTCATAAATTGTTGTGATGTACCTACTATATGTTTTCTTTGCTTTCTCTGCTGCGAAACCTCAATCATAACTTCAATAGGAATATTCTTACTTTCTAATGAGTTAAACTCAAGATGTATTTCATCTATTAAATAAATAACACCTTCATAACCATTTTCTATATCTGTTAAGCAATGCAAACCATCATATTCAAGCACTTCTACAACTGGATTAAGACCTTGTATCTCTACATTTGAACATATTTACTTTTGGATACATCCAACTAAGCTCACGAACATAACTTACTGCTGATAATGTCTTTCCTGTACCCTGTGCACCGCAAAACATTAAAAGACCATCGGGGTCAAAATATGTTGGATGCTCTTTTCTGAATGCTTTCTTATATCTTCTAATTCTAAAAAAATTTAATATACTTTTACTTCCATTTAAACATAAATAACTTATCATACTTTTACACCTAACGCCTTTAATCTATCTGTATAGCACTTATCCAAATATTCTAAACTAAATTTTATATATCTTTCTGTTGCAAGTTGACCAGCTATGATAGCGTCTCCAGGGTCAATATTCAATATATTTTCTGTCTCATATATTTGATTTTGTATATAATCTAAAGCATCTTCATTATGCCTTAATGTCTCTAGTAAACTGTTTTTTTCCTCTAACTTGCTTACTTTTCTTATTTTTCGCATAACAGCACCTCCTATTATTCATTACATATAAGCCTAATACATCATTTTGCTTACTTAGTCTATTTATTTTTTTATCTAACTTAGCATCTCTTTCAATACTCTCTTTTTCTAAAATTACTAATCCTACAAACAATAAAAACATTAATAAAAACAATACATACGTCATTTAATCACCTCTTTTTTATAATAAAATAATAAGAGGGATTGGATTCGAACCAACAACTAACCATTCACTGGGTTTAATAGCCTAGGATGAAACTCTACCACTTGAGTTACCCTCTTATATAAAAATTGAGAGGCAACCAAAATGGGACAGGTTACCTCTCTAAAACTAAACTGTGATATGACCACCCATTACAGCACTTCTGAAAATCTTGATAACCTTACGCATACCAAACCACATAAATACGAATGGAATACCGAAAGCCACAATACTTGCAACTAAGCCTATAATTTGAGTAGGTGTAACAGCACCAGTTAACGCTGTTATAATTGGTTCAAAATCCAAATTAGCCATACTACCCCTCCTTCCTTATCTTTTGTAAACTAAGAAATGACTAGACAGTGATATGACCGCCCATTACCGCACTTCTAAAGATTTTAATAACTTTTCTCATACCAAACCACATAAATACGAATGGTATTCCAAAAGCTACAATACTTGCAACAAGCGTGATAATTTGTGTTGGTGTAACTGCACCTGTCAAAGCAGAAATAATAGGACCAAAGTTTAAACTACCTAAACCAGTAGCAACTGTATTCTCCATTACGACCACTCCTTCCTTTTATCTTTTGTAAAAACAACATGGTATTATTGTTTTTATTTATTATTACTGTTAGTAACTAGTCTAACAGGAATAAGCTTACATGAGTTTTGATATAACTTAACATCACATTCAAGTTCTATCTCTTTATATACTTCTATATCTTTTAATTGATTGATTAAACCTATGTTGTTTTTATCTACTTTTAACTTTCTTTCATTAATAGAACCATCATCAATTTCGTCAACTTTTAAGATACAAGTGTCTTGATATTTTACAACATTACCACTTGCGTCTGTGAACTCTCCTCCTGCTCTATTTTCTAAACTTTTAAATACAAATTTTCCATATGCTTTCATTTGTTTTTTTCCTCTCTTTCTCTCTTTTTTATTTAATTTAAAGAAACTATTTTATTAAAAATTAAATCAGACTTAATAA
>CATKGX010000100.1 GCA_949747775.1 uncultured Clostridia bacterium
AGTAGAAGAAATTAAATTAGACGAAATTGATGTGACAAATGTAGAGGGAATTAATGTAGATGATCCAGTTAGAATGTATTTAAGAGAAATTGGAAAAATTCCCCTATTAACATATGAAGAAGAACTAGAACTTGCACAGAAAATTCTAGATGGAGATGAAGAAGCATCACAAAAATTAGCAGAATCGAACTTAAGACTAGTTGTAAGTATCGCTAAAAAGTATGTGGGAAGAGGAATGTTATTTTTAGATTTAATCCAAGAAGGTAACATGGGACTTATTAAAGCGGTTGAAAAATTTGACTATAACAAAGGATTTAAATTTAGTACGTATGCAACTTGGTGGATTAGACAAGCTATTACAAGGGCAATTGCTGACCAAGCAAGAACAATTAGAATTCCAGTACACATGGTAGAAACAATTAATAAATTAATTCGTACATCAAGACATTTATTGCAACAACTAGGACGTGAACCAACGCCAGAAGAAATTGCAAAAGAGATGGAAATTTCAGTAGAAAAAGTAATGGAAATTCAAAAAATAGCACAAGACCCAGTATCATTAGAAACACCTATAGGAGAAGAAGACGATAGTCACTTAGGAGATTTTATACCAGATGACGACAGCCCAGCACCACAGGATTCAGCAGCATATACGTTACTTAGAGAACAATTAGAAGAAGTTATGAATACATTAACGCCAAGAGAAGCAAAAGTACTAAAACTAAGATTTGGATTAGAAGATGGAAAAGCAAGAACATTAGAAGAAGTAGGAAGAGAATTCCAAGTAACAAGAGAGAGAATTAGACAAATAGAAGCAAAAGCACTAAGGAAACTAAGACATCCATCACGCTCTAAAAAATTAAGAGACTATATGAATTAAAATAAATAATAAAAGAGAAAAAGTAGTAATGAAATAGGATTACTACTTTTTTTAAAAAATAATTAAATTATGTAGACGAATGTATTGCACTTTCTTGTCATATCGTGTAGAATAAGGTCGAAGACAAAATAAAGGAGGGGTGTAATAATGTATGACTATTCTTACATAACATCAGATTATGCTACAACAGCAACAGAATATGCAGCTTTAGGAGGCGCTTTGGGAGCTCTTGCAGGATTTGCTATGATGATAATGATAATTGCTGGAATTATTGGTATTCTTACAATTATTGCTAACTGGAAAATATTCAAAAAAGCAGGAGAAGCAGGATGGAAATCGATTATTCCTATTTATAATGTAGTAGTTTTATTTAAAATTGCTGGATTATCACCATGGTGCTTATTAGGTTATTTAGCAGTAATCATACCAATTGTTGGACCATTTATTACTTTAGGAATTAGCATTTGTTTAATGGTAAATCTTGCAAAAGCATTTGGTAAAGATGGTGGATTTGCAGTAGGTTTAATTTTATTAAACACAATCTTTATTATGATTTTAGCATTTGGAAGTGCAGAGTATCAATTAAATAAAAAAGAAGATACAAAAGTAGTTCAAGAATAAATGCAAAACTATTAAAATAATAGAAAAATTGTAGACAAAAAAATGTCTACAATTTTTTTGTCTACAATTTTTCTGATATAGTTGTAATTATGAGAATGGTTAACAAACTTACATAAGTAAGATATAATCTCGTTAATAATTTTTATTTGGGAAAAAAGGAGATTTACAACCCATTAAGTAGACATAAAAGATAAAAATAAAGAAAAAAGCTTGCTTTTTTTAGAAAAGTATGCTAAAATAGTTATGTATCGTGATTTTTAGAATAGAAATCGAAATAAAGGAGAAAATAAAAATGTCAAGAGTAATAGATAGATTAGATAAAGTTCCTGTGCTAAACATATTTTCATGTTTATGGAACTGGGCAGATGGGGAGGAATATATCGTAGATGATGACAAAACTGTTTTACCAGAAGAGCTTGCAGAGTCAGATAGAAAAACAGATGCATCATATGATGAACATTTTAGATCTGCTACAAAAGGAAAGGCACAATTTAGAGTAAAAGAAGAGCAACTAAATAAAGAAGTAGCGAAAGCACCAGAAGTACAAAAAGAACAATTAGTAGAAGAGAAAAGCCCAGAAGAAAGAAGCAGATGAATAGAATTTGAAAAAAAATAAAAATAGATATTGACAAAATGCAATTTTATCATTATAATAATTATTGCATTTTGTTTTTACATGGCGAGATAGCTCAGTTGGCTAGAGCAACTGGTTCATACCCAGTGGGTCGATGGTTCGAATCCATTTCTCGCTACCAAAATAAGACAGTATATACGAAAAATATGTATATACTGTTTTTATAATATAAAATGGAAAAGGAATTATTACAATACCAATAGAGAAGCAAGAGGAATTTTTTATATGATTAGTAAAATACTACGAGACAAATGCTATAGAACCAATAAAAGAATTTGTTTATGATTATTATATAGATAGAATAATGTAGAAAATAAAGAAAAACCGATTTGAACTAAAATTGCAAGTTCAAATCGGTTTTTGCTATGAGCGTTTAAAAGGTAAGCAAACTACAATTATATGAATAAATAAATAGCCAACACAAAATATCGATGATATGATGCAAGATAAGATCTTTACTGTTGTTAATTAAATCGAATGCTAAGTATACTCCCCAAGAAAGAGCAAGAACCGCCGAAATAATGATTCTTGCTAAGACGAAAGGCTGCTCAGTCGGAAATAAAAAAAGTAAAAGCACATAAGTTAACCCCAAAACAAACTGAGCTATTTCGATGATTGTAATCACAATTGCTTGCCTTCTAGTAGAGCATATGCAAGACGTTTTGGTTTCAGTAGCTATCCGATTTTTTTCAAGGTTTACTTTCTTTTTGCTCATAGTAAATTTCCTCCTTTAAATACTTTTATTGATGTTCGATTAATCTATGTAAAACCAAAAAGTTAGAGGAAGGTCCTCTCACTAATTAGTGAAAAAAGAATAAAATGGATTTACTAATTCAATATCCTACATAGTATAGCATAATTTACATAAAATCACAAGTGAAAACACGGAATTAATATTAAAGTTTACATAGCGCATTCTACTCTCTTCTATCGGTACGATTATTTTCGTTTCTACTAGTAGAGTTACATAACTTATCGTATTCCTTACACTTTATTTTATACTCTAATTGTTGTGTCATATAGCGATAATACATATAGGCCTGCTCATATTGCATGATAGGGTTGAACATAGCTCCATTATCGCCTAAATTTGGGTCAAAATTTGCCTCATAACCACCATAAGGTGGCGGAAAGCTACAAAAACCATTCATATCCATATTTCTATCCATAAAACCTCCATTTTTAATAATAAATTTACGTTATCATTGTAAATGTATGCAAGAAAAGTAAGTCTATACCATATTTAACATCTTTTATGCCTACATTTCTTTGTGTTTTTGTGCGAAAAAGCTAGGAAAACAATGAACACCAGTACTAATGGCAAAATAATATAATTACTAATTCCTAAAATATGAACAGGATAGACAACAGTCTCGGCAATAGGTGCGAAAGTTGGCACAATGTCTAAGCTTAAAGTAGGAATAAAGGCAAGTGCTAAAAAAGTATAAATAGCAGCGATGACACCTTGCAGAAATTTTCCAATAACATATTTTTTCATGGATAAATCTGTTTTGGCAAGTAAGCTAAATACTTGAAATAAAACAGAAATTCCACCAAATCCAAGTAGAAATGCACACAAAATGATATTTTGAGATATATTTTTAATAGCAATTTTAGATACCATATTAACACCATTTGTTAATTCTACAATTCCAGAAAGAATAGGATTAGCAAAATGAATATCGAGTCCTAATATATTTAAAATAGGATATAATAGTTGGCTAGCGTAACCTAATAAATGACTTTGTGTTAGAATAGAAATAATAACAGAAAAGATAACAACAAAGCCACCAATCATCATAATAGTAGAAATTGCATTTTGTATACTTTCGCCAAGAACCTTTCCTAGACTACTAAGAGTAAGTGGAGGTTTTGAAGAAAACTGTTGTACACTTTTTGTGGATAAATAGGTAGTGTTTTTGTGTTTTTTTGAAGATAACTTGCCAAGGAAGATACCAACTGTAATACCTGCTAAAATATGTGTGCAAAGTAGCAAAATTCCTGTTTTGGTATCACCAAAAAGGGAAATACCAACAAAACTAATTATAAATAAAGGACCAGAATTGTTGGTAAATGCTAGCATTCTATCTCCCTCATCTTTCGTACAAATTCCTTGCTCACGAAGACTTGCCACTATTTTTCCACCAGTAGGATATCCAGAAATAAGTCCCATAATAAATGCAAAAGCACATTCACCAGGAACATTAAACAATGGGCGCATGACTTTATCAAAAAGTCTTCCAATATGATGAATTAAATTTGTATGAGAAAGAAGTTCGGTTACAACAAAAAAAGGGAAAAGCGATGGTACAACACTTGTGGCCCATAAAGTAAGCCCCGTTTTAGCTGCAATAAGGTTTGTTTTTGAAAAAATAACAAAACAAATAGCTAGTAAAACAAATAAAAAGGGTAAAATATTTCTTTTAAAAGATAAAAAAATAAATTTCATACACAAAACTCCTTATTTAATGGATATGAAAATGAGTGAATAATTATGCGAAGCTTAGTAAAAAATATAAATACATAAAGGAGTGTAGAATATGAAAAAATTTATACCAAAAGCAATTTATTATGAAGAGAAAATAAAAGAGTATGAACTAGGAAAAAAGCTTTTAGAAAAGTATAAAAATATACCAAGTTATGTAATAGAAAATCACAATAATATAGAAGAAATGCGTACGAAGCAAAATAAAGAGTTTCCTAACATGAAACAGAACTTAATTATAGGAATTCGAAAAACACATAAATTTGTACCAAACCATAAAATTTCAAATTATTTGGTGCCCTATACATCATCTGGGTGCACAGCAATGTGCATGTATTGTTACTTAGTATGTAATTATAACAAATGTGCTTATTTAAGGCTTTTTGTCAATAGAGAAGAAATGCTAGATAAAATGATAAAAGAAGCGAATAAAAGTGAAGAAGAATTGGTATTTGAAATAGGAAGCAATAGTGATTTAGTATTAGAAAATACGATTACAGGAAATTTGGTATGGACAATTGAAAATTTCGCAAAAAATAATAAAGGCTATATCACATTTCCAACAAAATTTAATATGATAGACGAGTTAATTAATTTACAACATAATGGTAGGGTTATTATTAGAATGAGTATGAATCCAGAAGAAATTATTACGAAAGTAGAATTTGGAACTTCTCATTTAAAAGAGCGTATAGAAGCAGTGAATCAATTAAAAAAAGCAGGATATCCTGTAGGAATTTTGATTGCACCTGTTGTATTAACAGAGAATTGGAAAACATTATATGAAGAACTATTCATTACTTTAAAAAATGAATTAAGCCCAGAAGTACAAAAAGATATATTTTTTGAAGTAATTTTAATGACATATAGTTATATTCATAGAAAAATTAATGAAGAAGCATTTCCAAATGCAGTGGATTTATATAACCAAGAAATAATGACGGGAAGAGGAAAAGGAAAATATACTTATAAACCAGAAGTAAGGCAAGAAGCAGAAGCCTTTTTACAAGAGCTATTGAAGCAGTATTTTCCAAATAATAAAATTATATACTTTAGTTAAAGGAGGATATATGTATCAGAAAGAATGTATTAACAAAGTAAATGATTTTTTAGAAGAAAATCATTTTAAGAAAGAAGGACTTACAAGCGCAGAGGCAGAAGAAAATAGAAGTAAATACGGTAGCAATATCATGAAACAGAAAAAGCCAAAAAAGTGGTATCATTATTTACTAGGAAGTCTGCTAAGTCCATTTAACCTAATTTTATTAGGAATTACAGTAGTGTTATTTTATACAGATGTTATATTATCTGAGCCACCAAGTTATGCAAATATGATTGTTATTCTAATTTTAATTACAGCAAGCACATTGCTAGAATTTTTTGAAGTATATCGTTCTAATAGAGCAGCAGAAAAATTAAAAACTTTAGTTTCGGTTAAAGCATCCGTGTATCGAGATGGAAAAATAGCTAAAATACCTTTGCAAGACATTACAGTAGGAGATGTTATTTCACTTTCAGCAGGAGACTTAATTCCAGCAGATTTAAGA
>CATKGX010000101.1 GCA_949747775.1 uncultured Clostridia bacterium
AACAAAAGTATCACTAGAAGAGCCTGCAAAATTACTTGTCAATATAAAAGTAAAAAATGCAGGATACTTAAAAAGTGGAGTGATTCAATTTGAAAATGCAAACTTTGAAATAGCAGGAGAAGTAAAAAGTGAATATATTCAAAGTGTAACAAAAGAAAGAATCGTATTAAAGCAAATAAATAATGGTTCAGATGTAACAATAGAAATACCAGTATCTATGATAAAAGGAGAAAAAGTATCACAAGACCATTTTACAAAAATAAGTAATACAAAATTTACAGGAACATATGTAGATGGAAAAGGAAACGAAAAAAGCATTAGTAAAGAAGTAGCAAACCAAATAACATGGGTAGGAGAAGCGAAAGCAAAAGTAGAATCAGAAATAACAAAATATGTACCATATAAAATAGGAGAAAAGCAAGGAATAATGGTACAAACAAAGGTAAAAGTAGGAATAGAAAATGCGAAATTACCAATGAAAAAGACTAAGCTAGAAATACAAAGCCCAGAAATAAAAGGAACAAAACCAACAGAAGTAACAGTAGTAGCAGTAGGAACAAGAGCAACAAATGGAGAAGAAAATGGACAAAACTTTACTTCTAAAAACTATGCTTATGAAAAAGAAACAGGAAAAGTAAAAATAGAAGTAGAAAACACAAAAACAGAAGCAATATGGAAAAATGGAGTAGAAGATGAATACCTAGTAACATACCTATATGAAGGAGAAGGAATAACTAGCCTAGCCCAAGAAGAGGAAGAAGGAAGAAAAGAAACAATAACAGGAGCAGTAGAAGTATATAATGGAGAAGAAACAAAAATAGAAATAGAAAAAATAGAAACACCAATAAAGGTAGAAGAACGAGGAACAATAACAGACATAGAAATGTTAACATCAGAGAAAATAGAAAAAGGGCAAATATATGCAAACTATAATACAAACAAGAAAAAAGAAACGAAATATGAAATAAGCTACAAAGCAATGGTAGCAAATAGTAACCTAGTAGATAAAATAGAAATAGAACAAGGAGTAGACAGATTTGTAACAAAAGAAGGCCAAGAAGGACTAACAACAGTAGAAGGAAAAAATTATGCATATAATAAAACAGTAAGTATCAGCCAAGCAGTATTTGAAAAGATGCTAGGAGAAGAAGGAATCATAGAAATATATGCAGGAAAAAGCAAAATAGGAATAATCAATAAAGAAACAGAAGTAAAAGAAGGAAAATATGTATTAGACATAAGCAGTTTTGATAACAACAGTTTATCGATTACAACAAGCAAACCAATAACAGAAGGTGAGCTAATATTAGATGTAGAAAAGGCAATTAAATCAGAAATAGACTATGGAAAGACACAAATGCAAAACTTTACTAAGTTAAAGATGGCTGTTACAGAGAAGATGAGTAAGACAGCAGAAAAAGAAATAACATTACAGGAAGTAGCTTCAAAAGCAGAAGTAACAGTTAGCAAAACAGATTTAACAACAGTAGTAAAAAATGAAGATGTAAAAATAAGAGCAATTTTATATACATCAAGCTTATCAAATGCACTATATAAAAACCCAAGCATAAAAATAACATTACCATCATATATCAGCCAAATCGACATAAAGAAAGCAGATGTGTTAATGGCAAATGGATTAATGATAAAGAAAGCACCAAAAGTAACCACAGAAAAAGGAGCAAAGGTAATTAGTATTGAACTAGAAGGAAGCCAAAAAGAATATACAATAGGAGCAGAATATGCAGGAACAATAATAGAATTAAATACAGATATAACAGTACAGACCTTAACACCAAGTAATAGAAGCAAAATAACAATGGAATATAGTAACGAAAATGAAGTAATAGCAAAGAAAAAAGGAGAAGTAGAAACAAAATTAAACTTTGTAGCACCAGAAGGAGTAGTAGCAGCGAATAGAATCTCAAACTTTGCAGAAGGAAAAAGAGACATCATGTCCATATCAAAAAAAGGAGGAACAGCAGTATTAGATGCACATACAAAGAAAAGAACAGTTACTATATCAGGAGTCATTATTAATAATTATCAAAATAGCATTAACAATGTTGCAATACTAGGAAGAATACCAGTAAAAGAAAACAGCTTTAACAATGAAGAAGCAACATTTAGTACAACATTAAATAAAGCAGTTACAGTAAAAGGAATGGAAAATGCGACAGTATACTATTCAGATAAAGCAGAAGCAACAGCAGACTTAAGAGACAAAAATAATAATTGGAGTAAAACAGCAACAACAAATTCAAAATCATACTTAATTGTAACAGAGAACTATGAAATGAAGACAGGAGAAGGAGTAGAATTTGCATATGATGTAGAAGTACCAGAAAACTTAGCACATAACAACAATGTATATGAAACATATGAGGTGCACTACAATAACTTATCATCAATTGGAAAAATGGCAGAAGTACAAGCATCATCAGTAATGGAAATGTCAACAGGCCAAGGACCAGAGTTAAGCGCACAAATTACACCAACAGTAGAAATCGTTCGAGAAGGTCAAATTGTAAAAATGAAATTAACTGTGACAAACACAGGAACAGAAGATGCAACAAATGTAAAAGCAAAAATTCCGGTACCAGCTCATACAAAGTTTGTAAAATTAAATCCACTAAACAGTTATGATGAGAAAATTGATATTAAGGAAGAAGTACTAGAACTAGGAGAAATAAAAGTAGGAGAAAGTAAAGACGTATTTTACGACATAAAAATAGATTTAGATGCAGCAAGAACTAGAGTAGAAAATGTAAGAGAGATAACACATAATGCTACCATTATAGCAGATAAGATATCTGAAGGCATACAAGCAGAGCCATATAAAATGAATGTAAATGAAGGGAAAATATCGCTAGAAATGGTTGTACAGCTACTGGATAGTTATATGGTAAAACAAGGTGATGAAGTAGAGTATTTAATATATGCATCTAATATATCTACTGAAAACCAATTAGAAGGTACAAAAGTTAAAATTCCTATGCAAGAAGGAATAAGCTTTGTTTCTGCAATAAAAGAAGATGCACTATCAGGAAAAAATAATCCTATTGAACATACATACAATGAAGAAACAAATACAGTTATTTTAAATTTAGGAACAATAAGTTCAAATGTATTTATTAGAGTGAAAGTAAAAATAGATGAAATACAAGATAAACTTACAATGCAAGTAACAGCAGTAGCGAATGGAACTGAGGAACATTATTCAAATATTGAAAGTACAAATATAGCAAAGCCAAATTTAAAAATATCAGAATTAACTAGTACACCAAAACGTATCAAAGAAAAAGAAACCATAACATATAATTTTGAAATTACAAACATAGGACAAACACTTGCAAATTACGTAGAAATAATAGATGAACTTCCAGAAGGGTTAACATTTAAAGATGTAGTTTACAATTATGCAGGGGAAGAATGTCACATTGCATTTGTAAATGAAGGAAAACTCGAAATATCACTTAGAATGATTGAGCCAGGAGAGACAATAAAATTTAAAATAGATTTAGAAGCAGATTTACTATCAGAAAAAGAAGAAAAACAAGTACAAAATAAAATAGAAGTAAAAGCAGTAAACTTTAATTTGGTGCAAACCAATTCTGTTATGAATATTATTGAATATGACGAAAACTTGCACCCAACTCCAACTGAAGACCCAAATCCAACTCCAAGTCCAACGCCAATGCCAACCCCAACTCCAACGGAGGATCCAGGAAAAGACCCAGGAAAAGATCCAGAGCCAGAAAATACATATCAAATAAAAGGAATTGCATGGCTAGATACAAACCAAGATGGAAAAAGGGATACTTCAGAGCCAGTACTAGAAAACATAAAAGTTTTATTATTAAATAAAGAAACAAATGATACTGTAAAAGATATTAACACAAAAGAAAGTAAAGTAGTACAAACCAATAAAGAAGGACAATATACATTTGACAATTTAAAACCAGGGCAATATTTTGTTATGTTTGCGTATGATTCAAACCAATATAGTTTAACAAAATATCAAGCACAAGGAGTAGAAAGTACACTAAATTCAGACGCAATTGATATGAATATGACTTTAGATGGAAAAAGAACAGTAGTAGGAATGACAGATGTTATTACAATTACAAGTAAAGATATAGAAAATATAGATATTGGTTTATATACATCTAAAAGATTTGACTTAAAGTTAGATAAATATATTGATAAAATCACCTTAACAACGCCAACAATTGGTAAAAAAGTATATAACTATAATGATTCAAAAGCAGCAAAAATTGAAGTACTAGGAAGTAGCTTAGACAAATCAAATATTGTAATTGAATATAAAATTGTTGTTACAAATGAAGGGGAAATAGAAGGATATGCCAAAAAAATAGTAGACTATTTGCCAGAAGAACTAAGTTTTAACACAGAATTAAATACAGATTGGTATTTATCTGAAAACGGAAATTTATATAATGCAAGTTTATCAAATACAATCATTAAACCAGGTGAATCAAAAGAACTAACACTAATTGTAAGCAAAAAAATAACAAGTGATAGTTTAGGAGATGTCATCGGTAATAAAGCAGAGATATATGAAAGTTACAATGAATATGGCTTACCAGATGCAGATTCTGTAGTGGCTAATAAACAAGAGCAAGAAGACGACATGTCAGAAGCGAAACTTATTTTATCTATTGTAACAGGTACTATTATTAAATATACAGCCCTTAGCTTAGGAATCATTGCAATATTAGGACTTGGCATATTTGTAATAAAACAAAAAGTTATAAATAAGAAGGAAAATAACTAAGGAAATGGAGGTGAAGAAATGAAGAAAAATATATTAAAAACAATTGGATTTATTGTCATACTATTGGCAGTAAGTATCATTACAAGCAAAACATATGGATATTACGAATTAATTGGATTTGATCGGAAATGCACGGAGCGCTTACAGGGACAAGTCCTTACTTTGGAGTACCAGATACCTATTGCTCTCAATATGGAGCAGAAGCTACTCGTGCTTGGAATGACGTTGATACTGTGGCAGACATACAAGCCTTGGCAGGAAGGATATATTCATATGCACCACCTTACAGATCATCACCTGCATTTTATAATCAAAGTGGTAGTGGAACATTTGGACCTGCTGCATCATATGCATTAGCAACAGGTAAAGTAGGAGATATGCAAAGCTTTATATGGGGAGCACTAGGACAATCAGGAGGAACTAGTGTAACAGATGCAGAAGCATTAGCCTATGAAAAATACTATAATGCAACAGGAGGTAAAGGACCTAGTGCAACTTGGAATCCAAGTTCATATACACTTTACTCTGAACCAAGTGATGTGCAAGGAGGAAGTTTTACACTTGAAAATCAACCATTAGAAGTTAGCGGGGGAGGTACTGTAGGAGCAGATAGAGACTCTGGCAAATATAGGGTAGGACCTTTTACAATGAGTTATCGTTTTGACCAATATGAGCCATTTGACTGGACATTAGCTGGAATTACAGATATGTGGCTTGAAGGCGATAATGGGCAAAAAATTGATATAGAAACAATTTATATTGGAAGTAAAGCAATATCACCAAAATATTTTACACCAGGAGAAGACGGAATCCAAAGAGGAGGAGAGCAAGCATATCCAAAACCAGGAGAAGCATTCTATTTAGAGTTTAGCGATCCAAATGTAGGAAAAAACGTAAGTGACTTCGGAGGAAGAGCAAAAAGTATTAAATTGAAAGTGAAATCTAAAGTTGGTGCATATGTATTAGGACCTACGTCATTAAGTTATGGAGTAGAAAAGTATGGAAGTTATATTTTATCAGGAATAACAGAAATGCATGTGGAAGGTGCTGGTATGGTTTCTATTATCAAAGGTGGACAAGAAATAAAAGAACCAACCTATTTTGAACCAGATGCAGAAGGATTACATAGAGGCGCAGAACCAACCTGCCCAAAACCAGGAGAAGCATTCTTAGTTGTTGTAACAAACCCAAATAAGGGATCTGCAAGTAGCACTGTTCAAGTAAAAGCAACCCATGTAATAGGGGCATATTACTTACCACCAACTACCATCAATTATGTAAGTGGAGAATATGGTGGAATATGTTTTGCTGGTATGACTGGTTTAGGTATAGACAGTGCACACATTATAGAATATATAGGCAATTGCCCAAAATCAGGACCAACAAAATGGTATTCTCCAGATAGCAAAGGAATATGTAGGGTTTCAGGACACGATTATCCAAAGCCAGGAGAGTCAATAGGGTTTTTAATAACAAACCCTAATTCACCAGAAGGTGGAGGTACAGTAAAACCAGTAGCATCATTTGGATATATGTATGTAGAACCTGCAACTTACACGAAATGGAGTGGTAGTAAGTTAAAAGCAGATTCATATGTATACGAATATGAAGTAGATGAGGAAACAGGTGAGCGATATGCGGTAAGCTGGAGATATAGTGTAACAACAGTTAGTCAGCAAGACTGTATTAGTATAAATTCAAGAGGAAGACTTGTAGTTATTCCAGGGTCACCAATACCAAATCCACCTCCAAATATAGAAATACCAGAGCCACCGTCAGAAAGTTACGACAGTAGTGATGAGCAAGAAGCAGAAACAGATGAACCTACAGACATTACAATTAAACTAGGTGGAAAAGTGTTTGTAGATGGAAGAAGCGGAAAAGAAACCATGCCAGATGGTTTAAGTAGTGGAGATTCTTTAGCAGAGGGGGTAGTGGTAACTCTTTATGAAGCAAATGACACAGTAGTAAGTGGCGCAACAGCAGGAATATACAGTTTTGACCAACTAGATGCTATGAGGCAATATTATGTGGAATTTCAATATAATGGACAGCAGTATGAAAACACTATTTATGCTAATGTGCTAGATGGCAATCATTCAACTGCAACAGAAACCACAGGAGATAGAGACGCATTTAATGCACAATACGAAGAGGTAAGTGGAGGCTATACGATAGGCGGATTTGAATATCAAATGCCAGGAGCATATCCAATATCCGCCTATACAGGAAGTGATGGAAAAGCAGCACTAGTCAAATATCCAAAAGACAGTAGTATTAATCCAACTGCAGGTGAAATTACGATAGCAGGACAAAGTTATAAAGGAGTTCACGAAGAAGGCGAAGATATTGACCATATAGATTTTGGTATTACAGAAAGAATTGAATTCGATATGGCAGTAAAAAAAGACGTATATGCAGCAACTGTAAAGATTAATGGAAAAGCAGAAGTATATGGATATGATAAGAAAAATATTAGCAGTGGTGATGGTCAATCAGGAGATGCATGGACAATTACAGTAGTTGGAGGATATGAAAGAGGACTAGATAATGCAGACTGGGAGTTTGCAGGAAGAAATGGAAATACAGAAGGACTATTAGAAGTATATGTAACATATAAAGTAGCGGTACGTAACCAATCTATGAGTATGTTAGGACATGTAACAAAATTATATGACTATTTTGATAGTACTTATACATATGAACCAAACTTATCATGGCAAAGTGGAACGAACTATACAACCTCTGAAAGAAACTTAGAAAACTTGCAAGATTGTATGCAATCTGGCTCAACTGGAAGCTTTGGAAATACTCCAAATGCATCTAGTGGAAGCGGAATCCTAACAATAGATGTTGGTAAAAAGCAAAAATCAGGAGAAACACAATATATTTACTTAACATTTAAAGTAAACAAAAATGCAGGAAGAGTAACACTAGGAACCAAAACCAATTCAGTAGAAATTGGAGCATTTAAAACATATTATGCACCAGGTACTGTTTTACCACACTATGCTGGAACAAATGGATATACTGTTAGTGGCGATAGTATGATTGCAGGAAGATTTGATAAAGACTCTGTGCCAAGCTCAATGGGACCAAATGGTTCACCATCAGAAGATGATGAAGATAATGCACCAGGCATTAACATACTACTTACAGGAAATTATAGAAAATTAAATGGTACTGCATGGGAAGATGAAAGAAATACAGCCTCAGGAGATGCAAGCATAGGAAATGGAATTATGGATAGAGGCGAAACCAAAATTGCAGGTGTTCAAGTTGAGTTAGTAGAAAAAACAGTATGGAATGGCGGCGGCGAGTATGTATGGTTTACCACAACAACAGGAGAAGACGGAAAATATCAATTTGATGGCTACATCCCAGGAGACTATGTAGTAAGATTTACGTATGGAGAGGGACTATCAGGAGCAAGCAAAAACAATGGAAAATCATATAATGGACAAGACTATAAAACAACAACATATCAAGCAGGAATTTCACAAACAGGAACAACAGACTTAGAGGGTAGATATCAAGGGTATGGAAATGTAACAAGCCAAAATGAAACAGGAACATATGGATATAATATTGCTACCAAAAAAGAAGATGTATCAGATGCAAAAGATATATGGAGTAGAAGACAAGCAGTAAACAATTACAGTATGAATAATGTTACAAACCACGTAGCAGAAGTATTAGCATCAGCGTACGAAACCCCAAGGTATAATGGAAGAACATACAGTGCAGATGAAATGAATAGACTACTACAAGAGTTAATAAGCAATACTACAATGACAGCAGAAAGCGGAGTAGTTGTTGTAGAAGTAGAACGTAACATTCAAAGTACTGCAAATGAGGGAACTCCAAGTTATGGAATACAAAACCTAAACTTAGGTTTAGTAGAAAGACCAAAAGCACAGTTAGAAATAGACAAAGCAATTAGTAATATAAAACTTGTATTAGCAGACAATAGTATCCTATTTGATGTAAATAAAGCAAGAGAAAATGTTATTTGGAAAGATCATGAAGAATATAATTTGGCAAGTAAAAAAGATGGAAGAGGAATGTACAACGAATACTACGGAAATAATGGAAAGAACAGATACTCTTATAGAGAAACTGTTAACAACATTGTTTCAAAAGCAGATAAAGGACTAATACAATTAACAATGGACGAGGAATTAATGCATGGTGCAATGATTGAAATTAGCTATGTAATAAAAGTTACAAACGTAGGAGAAACAGACTATTTAGGAGAAGAATTCTACTATTTAGGAACAGGAGGAAATATGGCAGTAACAACAGGGGCAAATCAAATCGTAGATTATGTAGCAAATAACTTAAAGTTTGAAGCAAAAAGAAATCAAGATTGGAATATTATAAAAGAAGATGCATTATCAAATGAGCACCTTGTTAATGAACGATTAACAAATAGCATAAAGAAATTTAATACAATTGTTGAAACCAAAGTATTAGATGAAATGTTAAAGCCAGGTGAAAGTAAAGAAACATCATTAATCTTAACACAACTAATTACATCAGAAAACAAGAATGATGATTTAACTTATAGTAATATTACAGAAATTGTAAAAACAAGTAATACAGCAGGAAGAAGAATGGCATATTCAGTGGTAGGAAATCAAAATCCATTAGACAGCAAAGCAGCAGAGCTAGACAGTAGTCATGCAGAAAGAGTTATTATATTACCACCATTTGGTAATGCTCATATTTACTATATATTAGGAGCTACAATAGCAATTATCTTAGCTTTCGGAATTACATTTACAATTAAAAAAGTCTTACCCAAAAAAGAATAAAAAGGGAACATAAAGAATAAAGAGAACTCAGGGATTGGGTTCTCTTTATTTTTTGTATTATTGCAAACAAAATGCTTGGAAATGCAAAGCGTTTTTGATACAATAACTATGAAAGTAAGGAGGAACGGATATGAACAATATTAAAAAAATAGCTAGTTTTTTTCAGGATAATACTAGAAAAATGAAAAAAAATGATTGGCTAATTGTGGGAGTAATGATACTAATTTATAGCATAATATCTTTTATCAATTTAGGCAGTACAAAAAATCCACAAACCTTTAAAAAATTTGCTCGTTATGATAACAGTGTTGTGTTCAAAATAGATGAAGAGCCACAATATATTTCAAAAATGAGGCACTATGCAGGCAAAGAAGGCGGAAGCTATATTATTATGGGATCTACAGACAATGAAAATTATGAAAAGATAATTAGTTTTACAGATGAATCTGCATTTAAATGGGATGATATCAGTATCAATAAAAAAACAAAATACTTAAAAATATTTCCTATGACAGAGGGAAGGTATATAGGGGAAATTCAGCTATATAACAAAAATGGGGAGAAAATGCAAGTAACAGCTGAGAGTGAAGATGCCCAAAAATTAATAGACGAACCAGATACTGTGCCAGAAAAAATAGATTATACAAATGGAACATACTTTGATGAAGTTTACTTTCCAAGAACAGCATACGAATATGCTCATGGAATGCAAGCATATGAATGGGTACATCCACCACTTGGTAAGTTACTTCAAATGGTATCTATTATGCTATTTGGTATGACGCCATTTGCGTATAGATTACTTGGAAATATAGCAGGTATTTTAATGATAATTGTAATGTATGCTTTTGGAAAAAGTCTATTTAAAAGTAGAAAATATGCACTTTTATCTGGTATGCTAATGATGTTTGACAATTTCCATTTTGTACAAACCAGAATAGGAACAGTAGATAGCTTTTTAGTGTTATTTATCATAACAAGTGCATTCTATATGTTCCAATACTTACAATTAAACAAAGAGGAGAGTCTAAAAAAGAAAAATAAATATTTATTTTTTTCAGGATTATTTTTTGGACTAGCAACATGTGTGAAATGGACAGGACTATACTTAGGGCTTGGGCTTTGTATTCTATTTTTTGGAAAATTAATCATAGATATTATAAAAGACAAAAAACTAGACAAAAGTTATATAGAAATCATTTTAGCATGTATTGGATATTTTGTAATTATTCCATGTACTATATATGTGCTAAGTTATTTCCTATTTCCTAATGTATCACCAAAACAAGTTAGCAATTTTTCAGAATTATTTGACCAAATAGAAGCGATGTACAAATACCATTCTACACTTGTGGCAGAACACCCATTTACTTCAAAATGGTATACTTGGCCAGCTCTAATAAGACCAATTTGGTACTATGCTTCTACAGAAGCATCAGGGTTAGCAGAAGGAATTAGATCTACTATTGTAGCAATTGGCAACCCTAGTATTTGGTGGGTAGGAAGTATCACAAGTATATTTGTTTTACTAAAAGCGATATGGAAAAGAAAAAAAGAAGATATTTTTATTGTTGTACTAATGTTAGCAATGTGGATACCATATGCATTTATAGGAAGAATTATGTTTTTATATCACTTTTTCCCAGTACTTCCTTTTATGATGCTAGCAATTGTATCTTTTATAAAAAGTATAGAAAAGAAGAAAAAGTGGAATTGGATTACAATAACATATATGATAATCATAATTGTAGTTTTTAGCATATTTTATCCAGTAAGTAGCGGAATGCCAGTTAGTGAAGACTATATAGAATCTGTTAAGTGGCTAAGTACTTGGCAATTTTAGTAGTAAATAAAAATATTGTTTAATTTTCTATTGGATGTATGTTACAAAGAATAATATTTGTAAAATAGTAACCAAATTGTAATATAAATTTAATATTTGTAATACCATTGAAACTTCCGTAGGGAAAAGTGCAAAAAAGTTTTACAAAAACAGTTACAAAACAGCTAAAATCATTGAAAAATGTGCGAAAATGTCGTATAATATAAGGAGATATTATAAAAAATAGGAGGTTACTATGAGCAAACTATTAGAAAAAATAATTGCAATATTGCTTGTGCTAGTAATAGCAGGGGCTAATTTGTCTATGAGCATCACATATGCAGTAGCAAATATAGAGCTAGGAAAGCAAGATGCAGCAACACAAA
>CATKGX010000102.1 GCA_949747775.1 uncultured Clostridia bacterium
AGAAGTAGCATGGGGAAGAGGTCAAACAGAAACAGTAGAAAGTATTTTTGGATATACAGTATCTGCAGCAAAAGGAAAACCTACAAACAGCGAGTTTATTGCAATGATAGCAGATAAATTAAGATTAGAATTAAAAAGTGCATAAGATATGCTATAATCAACCAATAGTAAGCAATACAACAATTACATAATCTGCATTACTACCAACTAATTATGATTTATTGGTAATAAATGTAGTAATAAATTGCTAGGAATGCAATAAACTAAAATAAATAAAAGCAATAAACTTCCAAAATTTATTGGATGAATTCTAAAAATGTTTAGAATGAAATTTAATAAAGATTGGAGGTTTTTTTGTATGGAAAAAATTGATATGGAGGTGGACGATTTTCTTTCCTATTGTGATTATAAAGGACTAGCAACAAAGACAATTAGAAGTTATGACCAAACTTTAAAATTATTTTTGCAATATTTAAAAGATGAATGTAATATTAAAAATTCTAATCAAGTAACAGAATCACATATAAAAAATTATATTGCAAATGTAAAAGAAAGAGGCAAATACACAGTGGTTAGTGATAGTCATAGTAAGAAACAAAATATTCCAGAGCATAGACGAGATTTTGGAAAAAAAGTGAGTATAGCTACTGTAAATAATTATACTAGAAATATAAGAGTCTATTTTAACTATATGTATGAGAATAGATTAATAAAGATAAATCCTGTACAAAAAGTGAAAGTAATTAAGACACCAAGGAAAGTGAAAGGATATTTAGATGATAAAGAAATGAATAATTTATTTAAGTGCTTTGATTCTTCTAAATTTCATGAGTACAGAGATTATGTAATTACACAACTTATTTTTGATACTGGAATGCGTTGTGGAGAATGCCTTATGATAAGAGATGAAACAGATATTAACTTTAATGATAGGAGTATCTTTTTACCTGCTGAAAATACCAAAGGGAAGAAAGATAGATATGTTTTCTTTTCACAAAGTATGGCAACTGAACTTAGAAGATGGTTACAGTATAGAGATAGGTATAAAGATAGTGAGTTTTGTTTTTGTACAACAAAAGGAAAAAATCTAGAGGTAAGAAGTTTTGAAAGTAATTTTACAAAGTATGGAGAAAGGATAGGGAATAAAGATATACATCCACATTTGTTAAGAAACAACTTGGCTAAAAGATTTTTAATGGAAGGTGGAGATATTTATACATTATCTCAAATATTAGGACATTCAAGTGTAAAAGTAACAGAGGAATCATATTTAGATTTAACGACAGAAAATTTAAGAACTAAGTATCAGAAATATTCTCCTCTTATGAATTTAAAGAAAGTAGGAGGAAAGAGATAATGAAGAAAATATCAGAAGCGGAGTTAAGAGAGTTATTAAAGGAATATAGGGAAAAAGAGTTAGAAATAAAATTGGAGGGAGTTATCAGTGGAAATATACATATTGATAAATTAGCATTTGTGATTACTTCTAATAAAATGATTTTTATAGATGAGAAAGAAGGTATTACAGAATTAAAAATAGAAACATTTATGGTTTACAGTATATTATTTAATGAAAAGAGAAAAACAATAGAAATAAAATTAGATAATGATGAAAATATAAGGTTAGACTTGTAATCATTGGACTATTGGACTGAAATGTAGAAGGTATTGATATACAGAGAAAAATGCAGTCCAGTATAATTTCAAAGACCATACTAGAATTAATCCTAATAAAATTATAGAAATATGTTTATTTGCATTGTTTTTTACCCAAAAGTATTGTAAAATATTACCAACCTTTTTCTAAAAGGTAGAAAGGGGTGAGAACAGGATGACAAACGCAGAACTTGTTTTGAAGTTAGTGGAAATGCTTTTGAAAGAAAAAGATGAAGCTATCAAGGCAAAACAACAAGACAAAACCGAAGACTAATGTATTTGTACATAAGTCAAAACAGAGTAGAAGTTGCAGTCTACTCTGTTTTTTTGCACAAAAAAGTATGTGTAGTTGCAGTACACATACAGAACGAATGACATCCGCAGAACTGGACTCATCCTAATGTAACTATATAATAGCACATATTCCATTATATGTCAAATATAAAACTTTAATTCTTTAGATTTTGGTTCAAATGCTAATGAAGTGTTTGTTCTACAGCAATTCGATTGGATGTTGCATAATGTAATTGACAAAATTTATGTTAAGTGATACAATAAGGGCGTCGTATAATACATACATAAATATAACAAGAGGAGGACAGAAAAATGACTGTTAAAGTTATGTATGATTTGAGGACGCTAGAGGTTTTTAAACGGGCGCAAAGGTTTTGCACAGAAAATGGTATGGAATCAATTGAGACTTTCGTTTTGTTTTGTGAAATGATGAAAGAGTCTGAATGCGAATTTTATGAGTATCTTCAATGTGCAGTTGAGTATGGAAACGAGGATATTGAAGATAGCATGAGGTTTTGTCTAGAAGAACTTGTGGAAGAGAGGCAGAAGAATCAAGAACAAGATGGTGATGAATTTTCTATTACAGTAGGTGAAGAAGTTTACAGTTATTGGGTAACCAAAGAATTGAAAGAAATTACAGAACTTGTGGTAGGAAGGCTCAATATGATGGCTCAACAACTAGAGGAAAATGCTTCGGCATTGGGATTTCCCGAAGATGCAAATGAATGTCATTTGGGTGTTAGTGTTGATACTTTTATGACATGTATTATTGCTATGATGCCAAATGAAGTGGCTAAATTTGTAAGAAGAATGGATCTTACAGTTTCTCAGGTGAAATCAGACTTTTTGTCGTACGAAGACGAGGAAGATGAAAAGGAAATTGAAGTGAAATTTGACGCTAAAGCAGGACTTCCAAAAGAACTACAGTCATTTCTTACTGTAATGGAAGGAAGGCCAAATGAAAAAAATCTAATTCTTGGTAGAGATAAAGAGACCAGACAACTTTGGAGCATTATTTCTAAAAGGAATAAGAGAAATGCAATTTTGGTTGGAGAACCTGGAGTAGGAAAAACTGCTTTGATTCGCAAATTGGCTCAAGATATTGCAAACGGTGATTGTCCAGAAAAATTTAAAGATTACAAAGTTATTTCTTTGGATATGACAGGAGCTGTAGCAGGAACTATGTATCGTGGGCAAGCTGAAGAGAGGTTTCAGCTGCTAACAAAGTTCTTGCAACAAAATGATAAAGTCATTTTGTTCATTGATGAAGTTCATACAATGCTAGGAGCGGGGTCGTCTAAAGAAGGAGAACTTGATTTGTCCAATGCGATGAAACCACTTTTGGCAAGTGACAAGGGAATTGTTATTGGTGCGACAACAACAAGAGAATATATTAGGTTCTTTTCAAAAGACGGAGCTCTGAAGCGTCGTTTTGAAAAGGTAGAAGTGAAAGAGCCTAGAGCGGAGCAAGTGTACGTAATGATTCGAAATCAAATTGAACGTTTGGAAGAGTACCATGAAGTAAAAATAGACAGAACGGTGGTAAACTTTATTATTTTTGCAGCTTCGTGCTTCCAGTATGAGACTAAAAATCCAGACAGAACATTGGATCTGATAGATAGGTCTATGGTGGTAGCAAAAGAAGCAGGGAGAGATACTGTAACCAAAAATGATGTCTTGGAGAACTTCGCGGTTAACTTCGAAAGCTTTAAGAAGATGGACCAAAAGTTTAAGAAATCTACAGCTTGCCATGAAGCGGGACACTTTGTTGTTCACGAAATGAGTGGAAGGCTAGTAGACCGCCGTGTGACTGCTATTTCTATTTTGCCAGCAGACTCATATTTGGGAGTTAATGTATTCGAAAGGACAGACAAAGAAGTTTTTAAAACAATGGACTATTATATTGACTACTTGGCAGAATGCTTGGCGGGTAGAGAAGCAGAAATATTAATGAATGTAGAAGCAAAAAATTCAGGTGTAGCAAGTGATTTGGATATGGCTACGAAGCAGGCCTATCAAATTATTACGGAATACGGAATGGTAGAAAACTATAATATAGCTTATTTGAATGATGACGAAGTGAAGCTAATAAGCGACAAGACAGTAGAGAAAATTCAAAGTGCTGTTGAAGAGCTTTTAACTAAGGCGCGTGCAAGAGCTCAAAAGCTACTGTTTGATAACTATAGATTGCTTGAAGATGTTACCAGACAGCTTTTGAAGAAAAAGATGCTTTCCCAAAAAGACTTAGACAAAATTGTACGTGATTATAAAAAAACTTGCATAAAAGCGTAACTCAATTATCCTCTTATCCCCATGATGTTAGTTGTCATGGGGAGTTTTTTTGCTAAAAAAGCACTAAGTAAAAACTTAGTGCTTAATATTTTTATTCAACAGTTACAGATTTAGCAAGATTTCTTGGTTTATCTACATCCAATCCTTTGTTTTTTGAAATATAGTATGAAAGTAATTGCAAAGGTACAACAGAAAGGATAGGAGAGATAAGAGGATTTGTTTCTGGTATTGTTACAACAAAGTCAAAATGAGCATTTGGTAATACTTGATTTGTAACAACCAATGTTTTAGCACCTCTTGTAATAACTTCTTGTAAATTGCTAATTGATTTTTCTACTAAACTTGAGTCTGTCATAATACCAATAACGGTTACGTCATTTTCAATTAAAGCAATTGGTCCATGTTTTAGTTCTCCTGCTGCATAGGCTTCTGAATGAATATATGAAATTTCTTTTAATTTCAAAGAGCCTTCTAAAGCTACTGTTTGGTCAACACCACGTCCTAAAAAGAACATATCTTTTTGCGTATATACTTTTTTAGCAAATTCTTCAATTTCAGCTGTATTTTCTAAAATAGTTTCTATTTTGGTAGGCAAGTCTAAAATATCAGATTTTAACTTTTCTATTTCTTCAGGTGTAACACTATTTAATATTTCAGCAAAGTGCATTGCCAAAATAGAAAGTAGTACAACTTGCGAAGTATATGCTTTTGTAGAAGCTACTGCAATTTCAGGACCTGCATGTGTGTATATAGAATAATCTGCTTCTCTTGTAATAGAACTTCCAATAACATTAGAAATAGCAAGTGTTTTAGCTCCTTTTGATTTTGCAAGCTTTAATGCTGCAATTGTATCTGCGGTTTCACCAGATTGGCTAATATAAATACAAAGTGTTTTATTATCTATTAATGGATCTCGATATCTAAACTCAGATGCAATATCTACTGTAACTGGTATTTTACAAAGCTTTTCTAAAGCAATTTTTCCAACAAGTCCTGCGTGCATTGCAGTACCACAAGCAACAATATATATTTTATTAATCGTACTTAAATATTCTTTTGAAATTTCTAAGTCATCAAAACTACAAGGTTCTCCTAAACGGAATCTTGAGCCAATTGTTTCTCTAATAGAATTTGGTTGTTCAAAAATTTCTTTTAGCATAAAATCTTCAAATCCATCTTTTCCAACAGATGCTGCATCCCATTCAATATTTTTAACTGGCTTGTTATGTTCAATTAGGCTATCATCAAAAAAGTGAATAGCATCTTTGTAAATAACAGCAAATTCCTTATCATCTAATAAATAGAAATTTTTGGTATAGCTTAAGATAGCTGGAATATCAGAAGCAATAAAGTTTTCACCTTCTGCTTTTCCAATAACAAGTGGACTATCTTTTCTAACTACAATAGCTTTATCAGGAAACATAGGAGAAATAACTTCTATGGCATAGCTTCCTTTTAGGTCGTCTGTAGCGGCTTTTACTGCGCTTAAAAATTTATCTTCATGAATGTGAACACCATTATGAAAATAGTAATGAATTAGATTAGGAATCACTTCTGTATCTGTTTGAGATAAGAATGTATATCCTTTTTCCATTAAGAATTGTCTTAGTTCATTATAATTTTCAATAATACCATTATGTACAACAGCAAAATTTTCGCTATTATCCATATGAGGATGAGAATTTTCCTTTGAAGGTTTTCCATGAGTTGCCCATCTAGTATGAGCAATACCAATAGTTCCTTCTAAAGTATCAATCCCTTCTAAAGAATTTAAGTTGTTTACTCTTCCTTTATCTTTTTTTACAACAACTTTATTGTTTTCAAGAACAGCAATTCCTGCTGAATCATATCCTCTGTATTCTAGGCATACTAGCCCATTTATTAAAATTGGGGTGGCTTTTTTGTTTCCTACATATCCAACAATTCCACACATAAAAAAATACCTCCTTAAAATGATATTAGAGAGTGTCTCTAATATTTATTCTAAAAAAGCGTCACAAATAAAAGGTACCCTATTAGATTTGTAAGCTGATATTACTATCAGGTTTTGACTAATATTTATGGCAGTAACCTATGCCAAGAAACCATCCGCCGAATATTTCGATTAGTTTCTATCCTCGTCAACACTATTACTTAGTGTCCAGGCGCTTGTAAATATAAAATAAATACTCCTTTCTATATAAATTTATTATATTTGTAAAGTCTTTTTTAGTTACCGTATTATATTACTATAAAAAAGAATATGTGTCAAATAAACCTAAAGATTATATTAAACAGACTAATATTTATTCAGCTATTTTGATAAAAGGACAATAAATTTAACTCACACAGCTTTGGAAGTGTACGCATCTGAAGGACGCGCGGGGTTTATGTTTTAAAGGAGTGAGCCTGCCGAACGGTTTAAAATATAAACCCCATATGCAGGACTTATCCCACCCCGATTCTTCCAAAGCGTTATACAATGCTAAGCTTCTAACAAACGATTTTATTTTCAACGAAACAAGTAGGTATGCTTGAAAATGAATGGAAAAGATTATATAATAAATAAGGTAGAAGTTTGAAAAATAGGGGATATATATGTTTGATATAGAAGCGGAACTTAAAAAATTGCCACATAAACCTGGTGTATATATTATGCATGATAAGAATGACAAAATTATATATGTAGGAAAAGCAGTTTCATTAAGAAATAGAGTAAGGCAATATTTTAGGAAAAACAATAAAACAAAAAGAATAGAAAATATGGTTTCTTTAATAGACCATTTTGAATATATTGTAACAGACAATGAGGCAGAAGCTTTAATTTTGGAATGTAATCTAATAAAAAAGAATATGCCTAAATTTAATGTGCTATTAAAAGATGACAAAACCTATCCATATATTAAAGTAAATGTAAAGTCTGACTATCCAGACGTATATATTACAAGAAGAATTTTAAATGATGGAGCAAAATACTTTGGACCTTATGCTTCTCCAGGAGCAGCAAAGGAAATGATTGATTTTATAAAAACAAAGTTTAAAGTAAGGCAATGTAAAACCTTTAAATATAAAGATAGACCATGTTTAAATTACCATATAAAAAAATGCATGGGACCCTGTATGGGATATATTTCGAAAGAAGAATATAGAAAGCAAATTAACGAAATTATAGATTTACTAGATGGTAGAACCGATAAAATGTTAAAACAATTAACAGGGGAAATGAATGAAGCAGCCAAAAATATGGAATATGAAAAAGCAGCCTATTTAAGAGATAAAAAACTAGCAATAGAAAGAATTACCGAAAGACAAAAGGTTTCTAATATATCAGAAAATGATATTGATGTAATTGGACTAGCCAGAAATGAGCAGCAAGTTTGCATAGAAATTTTCTTTGTTAGAAAAAGCAAAATGATAGGAAGAGAACATTACTTTTTAAATCATTTAAGTGATGAAGAAGAAAGTGAAATTTTATCAAGTTTTATGAAACAATATTATATGAATAGACCACTTCTTCCTAATAAAATTATGATAAAGACAGAAATAGAAGATAAAGAATTGATAGAGCAATATTTAAGCAAAGTTGCAGGCAGGAAAGTAGAAATAAAAACACCACAAAAAGGAGAAAAGCTACGTTTAGTAGAAATGGCAGAAATGAATAGTAGAATTACATTAGAAAATAAAGAAAAAGATAAAACTGCAATTTTAACACAGCTAAAAGAAGTATTACAAATGAATAAGATTCCAAGAAAAATTGAAACATATGATATCTCTAACATATCAGGTCAATTTATGGTTGCAGGAATGTGTGTAATGCAAGATGGTGTTATTAAAAAGAACTTATCAAGAAGATTTAAAATAAAAACAGTATTGGGGCAAGATGACCCAAAATGTATGCATGAAGTTATTACAAGAAGACTAAGACATTCAGTAGATATATTAAACACAAGTAAAACAACAGGATTTGGAAGCTTGCCAGATGCCATTTTTGTAGATGGTGGTATTACACAAATAAGAGCAGCAAAAAAAGCCATAGATGATATAGGCAAAGAAATAAAAGAGGCAGAAAAAGCATTAGGGGTAAATGAGGGACGTAGTAAACCAGAAATTTTAGTTTTTGGAATGGTAAAAGATGATAAGCATACAACAAGAGCTTTAATTAATGAAGCAAGAGAGGAAATACCATTACCACAAGATTTAATGAATTTAGTTACAAGATTTCAAGATACTGTTCATGATACAGCAATAGGATATCATAAAAAACTTCGTGATAAAGAAATAACAAAATCAGCTTTAGATAATATTTTAGGAATTGGGGAAGTAAAGAAAAAAGAATTATTAAAGAAATTTGGAAGTGTAGAGCAAATTGCAAAAGCAGAAATTTCCGAGATAAGTAGTATTAACGGAATTACAGAGGAATTAGCAAGAAAAATAAAAGAAAACTTAAATAATTTGTAAAAATAATGCATACGAAAGTAGTCATATAAATTGAAACTTATGAATATATTTATTGTATAAAATATAAAATAGGGGGATTTTTATATGGAATACACAAAAGATTTAATTTTAAATGTAAATTATGGACAAGCAGGTAAAACAAAAAAGGGAGGACTAACAATACTTGGAAAGGTAATAGAAAAAATAACAAAGCATAAAGCAATTAGTACCATTGTATCAATTACGTTAATGCTGATGATTTTAGATATTATGCTAGTTTCAAGTTTTGTAGAAATTTTAAGTAGTATTTAAATAAGAAGGGAAAAAGAAAAAAATGAATGTGGCAAAAAATTGGGAAGATTACGAAATACTAGATATGGCAAATGGAGAAAAATTAGAAAGATGGAAAGATGTTATTTTAGCAAGACCAGATCCTCAAATTATTTGGAGCAATAAGTCTTTTCCAGAAAAGTGGAAAAAAACGAATGCAAGATATATAAGAAGTACAGAAGGAGGAGGTCATTGGGAATATAACAAAAAAATGCCAAATAGCTGGCAAGTAAAATACAAAGACTTAACTTTTAATATTAAACCAATGGGATTTAAGCATACAGGACTATTTCCAGAACAAGCAGTTAATTGGGACTGGATGATAGAAAAAATTCAAAATGCCAAAAGAGAAATAAGTGTATTAAATTTATTTGCTTATACAGGTGGAGCAACAGTAGCTTGTAGCTATGCAGGGGCAAAAGTTTGCCATGTAGATAGCTCAAAAGGAATGACAACTTGGGCAAAAGAAAATTTAGTATCATCAGGATTACAAAACAGACCAGTTCGCTTTATTGTAGATGATGTTGTTAAATTTGTAAATCGTGAAATTCGTAGAGGAAACAAATACGATGCGATTATTATGGATCCACCATCATATGGAAGAGGAACAAATGGCGAAGTGTGGAAATTCGAGGAAAATATTGCAGATTTAGTGGAGTTATGTAGTAAGGTTTTATCAGATAAACCATTATTTTTCTTAATTAATTCTTATACAACAGGCATATCAAGCACAGTATTACAAAATATTTTAAGAATGAATATTGGAAAAAAGCATAAAGGCAAACTAAGCTCAGGTGAAATAGGACTTCCTATGGCGAATTCAGACTTAATACTTCCTTGTGGTATATTTGGTCGCTGGGAAAGTGAAAAAGGAGCAAATAGATGAACCAATTAAAAGTAATATATGAAGACAATCATATCATAGTAGTAGAAAAACCAGTTAATATTCCTTCACAAGGCGACAAAACAGGTGATAAAGATATGCTAACAATAATAAAAGAGTATTTAAAAGAAAAGTATCATAAACCAGGCAATGTTTATTTAGGGTTAGTGCATCGTTTAGATAGACCTGTTGGAGGCGTTATGGTATTTGCCAAAACTTCTAAAGCAGCAGCTAGATTAAGTGAGCAAGTACGTGAAAAGGTATTTCAAAAAACATATTTGGTTATTTGCAATGGACAAATGGAAAGCGCGAAGCGGTACGTTAGAAGATGATTTACTGAAAAATGAAAAAAGTAATATGAGTAGGGTTGTCAAAAAAGGAACTAAAAATAGCAAATATGCGAAATTAGAATATGAAGTTTTAAAGTATGATAAAGAGTTAAATTTATCAGTTTTAAAAATATTATTACATACTGGGAGACATCATCAAATAAGAGTGCAACTATCTAGCCGTGGTCATAGTATTTATGGCGACCAGAAATATGGTGGAAGAGGGCATGGAAAACAAATTACACTATGGGCATATAAGTTAAAGATTGTTCACCCAGTCACAAAAGAAGAAATGGAGTTTAAAGCAGTTCCAGAAAAAACAGGAAGTTGGAAGATAATAGAAGATTTAAATGTATAAACAAAAAACACTTAATGCAATAAAAATTGCTTAAGTGTTTTTTGTTGTTTATGTAAATTTTACAAAAACACAAAATCTTATACGAAACTCAAAAAATCAATTTTTCATATAAGATTTTAAGACTTTCATAAACAAAATAAAAAAAGTAAAAAGAAAAAGAGTATGATGGAAATGAAGTAGGAGATGGATACAAATGATAGATAAAATGTGCCAAAATATTGTAAAACAAATGCAGAAACAAATGCCAGAAATAGATGATGAAAAAGCTGAAATTATATTATATGGAATACAATTATTGTTAGGAGAAGTTCCTAAAATGATAATATTATTTGCACTTGGTTTCGTACTAGGAATTGGGTGGTATACATTAATTGCATTTATAGCAATTATGCCATATAGAGCAGCATCAGGAGGATTTCATTTAAAATCACATTTGGGCTGTATTTTAGGAACAAGTGCTTTTTATTATGGGAATGTTTATCTAAGTAAATTTATTTTACTTAGCAGTATTCAAAAATATAGTTTAATTATAGGAGCACTTATATTAGGTATTATTATGGTTCATTTATATGCTCCAGCAGATACAGAAAGTGTACCGATTATTAGTAAAAACGAAAGAAGAAAGAAAAAAATATTATCATATATTACATTAATCGTTACATTAATCGTTGCAACTATTATACAAGATAATATTATTTCCAATATATTTATTTTTGGAGTAATTATCCAAAGTACGATGATTAGCAAAATAGCATATAAAATTACAAAAAATGAATATGGATATGAAGTATATCAAAAACAAACTATTAATTAAGTTAGTAATGCATTAGCCGGCAATGCTTTATTATATAAACCAAAATTATAGGAGGAAATTTTTATGTTAAAAATGTTAGCAAAAGTAGCAGAAAAATATGCAAAGGCAACAAACACAACATGTTTGATATTCGGAATGTTACATCAACCAAAAATGCCTGCAACATTAGTAAAAAAGGATTAATGAAAAATAAATAAGTTATAAATTGAGTATATAAAACAATACGGATAACAACGATTCTTACATAAAAAATAATAAAAACGACAAACTAAAAAACGATTTCCATTTGGGAAATCGTTTTTTTAGTGGTTTAATAATATATTTCAAATTGTTGTTTAAAATATTCTGGATTTTTACTAGTAAATAGATTCAAATTATTATTTCGTTTTAAAATTTCGCGAACTTTCCATAGTCCAAGACCACAGTTTTCTTTATTTTCCTTACTAGAAATACCTTTTTCAAATATTTTATCTGTATCTACATCTTTATTGGTATAGGTATTTTCAATAATAATAACAAGCCTATGTTTTGTTTCTTCTTTTCTAAAAGTAACATTAATTTTCTTGTCTTCACATTGTTTAGCAGCTTCAATACTATTGTCTAATAAAATACCTAAAATTCTGGTGAATTCATAAATTTTCATATGATTTTCGATTTCATTTAAATCTAAAAAGATGTCTAAATGAATTAGAATATTTAATGCATCTGCATCATAATATTTTGCAGCTAATATATTGTAAATAGCAGGATGATTAATAACATCAGGACTTAGTGAATATAGATTATTTGTTTTATGACATTCTAGTAGTAATTGCTCGTAATATTTTGTTAATCCAGAAATATCTTCAGTTCTAACATATCCTCCAATACTATTAACCATATTGTCAAAATCATGTTTAAAGGTTCTAACTGTATCATGCAAAGCACGTAGTGACTGAATCGTTAAATGTGCACCTTCTAAATCTCGTTCTGTAATTTCTAACTTAGATATATTAATTACATTATATACACTAATAGAAAAATATGAAATTAGTACTAAAATTCCTGCAAGTGTTATTAGAAATGGCATAGTATCACTATAAAATCTAACTAAATAAAATTGTAATGCAATAAATAAGATTAATAATAGTAAATTTGATATCAAGAGAGTCTTTGTTTTTATATTCATACTATCAATAACCTTTATATTTAATTTTAAGTATTTTATAGTTTTGGTAATTATAAATATACTAAAATAAATTCCTAGGATAGCAAGAATTCTATAAATAGGGATTGTCATTAACATAGAATAGTCTAAATGTAATATGTTAATAAAGACATTAGCTATTATAAATTCAAGTATGGTAGTGGTTATTGTAGTAATTATTTCTGCAAGAATGCTCTTTAAAATAGTAGTCTTAAAAATAAAGAATATTGTTAAAGGAGCTAGTATAATATTAACAAAAATAGTATAAGAAACAGGAACAATAAAAGTAATAATATTTCCAAGGATACCATATGTTAATGTATAAATTAATTTTTGTTTTTTAGTACAAGGTATATTCAATATTGTTAGAAAAAAATGCATACATACATAAGTTTCTAAAAAGTGTAGTGGCATAGCTATTATTTTAAATAGTTCTTCATTCGGCGTTGTCAAAGCTGTCATAATTGTTTGTAAAATTTCCATGATTAAAAACCTCCATAAAATTATTTTTGTATTTTGGACCAATATAACATTTTTCATTTTTGGTAAATGAAATCATATTAGTAGAAAAATCAATGTCATTAATCTTGTCTAAATTAACAATATAAGACTTATGACATCGTACAAATTGTCTCGGTAATATTGACTCAATCTTATTAAACGAATTATATACTTCGTAATTTCTGGTATCTGTTGTAAAAACTAACTTCATGCCATCTTTATGAATAAACTTGACAGAATTTTCAGGAATAATGGTTTTATTATTGTCAAGCCTTATATATTTGGGATTTCCATCAGAAACATCTTCAAATAACCTTAAAATTGTTTCTTCAAATCTTTTAGCAGTAAGTGGTTTGGGAATATAGTCAAAGGTTTTATACTTATATGCGACTAATCCAAATTCCAGATGACCAGTAATAAAAATAATGTAAGTGTTCTTATCTTGTTTTCGAATAGATTCGGCAAGTTTTAGTCCATCGATTTCATTATTTAAGTCAATATCCAAAATAACAACATTAACAGGATTGGTTTTTACATATTTTAATAATTCAAAGGGATTTTTTGTAGAAAAAGTAATTTGTCCACTGAGTCTATTTTGAATGATGATAGAATCCAACATCTTTGACAATCTATCGATAGCGTCTTGACTATCATCACATAAAACAAAATTTAACATACCCCAATATCCCTCACATTATATAATATTGAACCAAAAGAAATGTAATTCGATAAGCTACGAAGTAATTACCTTAATTTTCCAGTTCCAAGTAATAATATAATCTAAAAAAATTAGATTGTCAATATTTTTTGAATAAAAGGAAAAAGAAAAGAAAAAAGTCGAAAAAATAGCGGGAAACTAAAAATATAATGAGAAAGTTGAAAAAAATTTTTTTATGTGGTATGATAAAAAACAATTACGAGTGTTATAAAAATATTAGGAGTGAAAAAGTGAAAAATTTAATCAAAATTATACAAGAACATATAGAGTACAAACAACAAATTTTTAAATTAGCAAAATCAGATTTAATAAAAACATATAGAGGAGCAGCACTTGGTTGGGCTTGGGCTATTATAAAGCCAACAGTAACTATTTTTGTTTATTGGTTTGCTTTTGAAATAGGAATTAGAAGTGGAAAGCCAGTTTCTAATTTTCCATATTTTTTATGGTTAATTGCAGGAGTTGTGCCTTGGTTTTATATTAGTGATATGTTAACATCTGGAACAGATACAATTAGAAGATATAGTTACTTAGTAACAAAAATGAAGTTCCCAGTAGCTACAATTCCTACATTTGTTAGTATTTCAAAATTTATGGTACATTTAATATTAATGTCTATTGTTATTGGAATATTTTGGGCCTTTGGATATCCACCTACATTATATATATTACAATTACCATTTTATATGATTCTTATGTTTATCTTTTGTACAATTTGGAGTTTATTTGCTTCATTACTATCATCTATGAGTAAGGATTTTGGAAATTTGGTAAAGTCAATGGTAACAGCAGTATTCTGGTTATCTGGAATTATGTGGAGTGTAGAAAGCATTCAAATTGGATGGTTAAAGAAATTGTTAATGCTAAACCCTGTAACATTTTTAGTAAATGGTTTTAGAAACTGTTTTATTAATCATACTTGGTTCTGGCAACAACCAAAAAGGCTGTTATATTTTGTTATTATTACATTTATTTTGCTAATAATTGCATTATGGACTTATAGAAAATTAAGAAAAGATATACCAGATGTATTGGGATAAAGGAGAAATCAGTGAAAGAAAAAGATATTGTTATAAAATTTGATCATGTTACAAAATTGTACAAACTATTTAAAAGTGACAAAAAAAGATTATTATCAGCTTTTATAAAAGGGATAAAGTATCAAGAAAAAAGAGCTGTTAATGATGTCTCTTTTGAAATAGAACGTGGAGAGTCTGTTGCTCTTTTTGGAAGAAATGGAGCAGGAAAGTCAACTATTTTAAAAATGGTAACAAATGTATGCTTTCCAACAGAAGGGGAAATTACGGTTAATGGTAGAGTAAGTGCACTTTTAGAGTTAACTTCAGGATTTGACCCAGAGTTTACAGGAAGAGAAAACATTTACTTAAAAGGTCAACTTTTAGGATTAAAAGATAACGAAATAAAAGAACTAGAGCAGGAAATTATTGATTTTGCAGAAATTGCAGAATATATAGATCAACCAGTTAGAACATATTCTAGTGGTATGAAAGCAAGATTAGGATTTTCGATTAATGTTAATATAAGACCAGAAATCTTAATTGTAGATGAAGCACTAAGTGTTGGTGACGAAAACTTTAGAAAAAAATGTAGCAGTAAAGTAGGCGAGATTATACAAAAAGATAATGTTACCTTATTATTTGTTACTCATTCACCAGCTTCAGCAGCAGAGTTTTGCAAAAGAGGTATGGTAATGAAAAATGGAAAAATTACATTTGATGGACCAATAGAAGAAGCAATTGAAAAATATAGAGAATGTTAATAGTAGACACATAAAAAAGTCAAACAAATTTCAGAGTATGAAATTTGTTTGACTTTTTTATGTCATAATTTTGTATAAGTTTCATAAAATTATGAAAAAGAGGGGAGAAAACGGATTATGAAAAAGATTTTAAATAAAGAATTTACTATTTCAAGTATATTTTTAGCGTGTATGCTAGTATTTTTATTTACATTTTCAGTTGTCCAGTCAAATGAAATGAAAAATGTTGTACAAACAAATACCTCGGGAACAGTTAGTAACAAAAAGATTGGTTGGGGAATTAAAAGAAATGATAATCATGAGCAACCAGATGTAGGTGCAGTAAATAAAAGTATTATAGAGAAATACAAAGGAATATGTATGGGAAATAAAGAAAAGAAATACATTTATCTTACATTTGATAATGGATATGAAGCAGGATATACAGAAAAGATTTTAGAGGTGTTAAAGCAAAACAATGTAAAAGCCACCTTTTTTATTACTGCACACTATGTAAATACTCAGCCAGAACTAGTGCAAAGGATGATAGATGAAGGACATATTATTCGGAAATCATACCGTAAATCATAAATCTATGCCAGAAATTGATAATGAAACCATCAAAAAAGAAGTAATGGAATTGCATACATCAATTTATGAAAAATTTGGTTATGAGATGAAATATATAAGACCTCCAAAAGGAGAATATAGTGAAAGAACAGTAGCTTATACAAATACATTAGAATATAAAACTGTTATGTGGTCATTTGCTTATGATGATTGGGATGAGTCAAAACAAGGCAGAGAGGCATATGGCAAAAAGAAGATTTTAGATAATTTGCATAATGGAGAGGTAATGTTATTGCATGGAACGTCAAAAGATAATAGTAATATTTTAGATGAATGTTTAAAAGAAATTAAAAAACAAGGATATGAAATTAAGTCATTAGATGAATTTGAGGGGTAAGCGTATGAGAAAGAAAAACAATAAAGTAAGTAGGCTAGAGCGAATTTTAGAAATTCCAGAAGAACTAAGTAGTAATCAACCCAAGGTTACTATTTTAGGATTTGAACAGTTACTTATTGAAAATCATAAAGGAATATTAGAATATCAAGACTATTTTATTAGATTAAATACATATATAGGAATAATTAATATTAATGGATTTAATTTAAAATTAGACGAAATGACGAATGAAGATATTTTAATAAAAGGAAAAATTGATAGTATTGACTTTGAAAATACACAAGAAACTTAAAAAAGTAGAGGAGGAATCGTTTTGCAGTTCAAAATATTAATAAATTATATAAAAGGATTTGTAGATATTGTAGTGGAAGGATATTATATAGAGAGATTTATTAATATTTGTACTAGCAAAAATATATTTTTGTGGAATTTAAAAAGAGACAAATCTACAATTCTATATGCAAGGGTAAGTCGAAAAGATTTTAAAGAATTAAGAAGCGTATGTAAAAAGACAGGTTGTAAAATGAAAATTGTCCATAAAAAAGGTGTATTTTTTGTTTTAAACCAATATAAAAAAAGAAAAGTATTTGTAGTTTTGTTAATGCTAATTTTAGTTAGTATAATGGCCGTGTCAAATTTTATTTGGAATATAGAAATAGTAGGAAATGAGGCGATTGATAAAAATGAAATTTTAGAAGTTGCAAAACAAGAGGGGCTAACTGTTGGGAAATTTAAAAATAAAATTGATACGAAAAAGGTAATTAATCGTTTAAGATTAGAAAGAGAAGATATTGCTTGGATTGGAATTGAAATAAAAGGTACAAATATGATAATCAAAATAGTAGAAGCAGCACCAAAGCCAGAAATAATTAATGAAGAAGAATATTGCAATATTGTAGCAGACAAACCATGTATGATACTAAAGATAAGTGCTGTAAATGGTACACCCCTAATAAAGCCAGGAACAGTTGTAAAACAAGGAGATATTATTGTAGGCGGATGGTTAGAAGGAAAATATACAGGAACTCGATATGTGCATGCACAAGGCGAAGTACAAGCAAAAGTATGGTATACCAATAAACAAAGAGTATACTTAAAAGAAGTACAAAAAGAAGAAACAGGAAGGCTTGAAAACAAATATTCCGTAGACTTAAATAATTTTAAAATAAATTTGCATAAAAGGGTTTCAAAATTTGAAAATTATGATACAATAGAGGAAGTTAAAAAATTAAAATTATTTTCAGATTTTTATTTGCCAATTGCACTTGTGAAATATACCAATAAAGAATACAAAAATGTAGAAACAATTCGAACAATAGAAGAGGCAAAACAAATTGGAATAGAAAGAGCAAAGCAAGAATTAAATGGCCAAATTGAAAATTTAGATAATATATTAGATAGTCAAGTTACGACGTATGAAAATATAGAGTATGTTGAAGTTGAAGTTACATATGAAGTGCAAGAAAACATCGGAAGAAAAGAAAAAATAGTCTTTTAAAGGAGTTGTTTTATCGTGGCGAAGCATCTGCAACATAACAAAGGAAAAGAGAAAGTGGGGTTACATATGGAAGAAAGAAGTTTAAGAGTATATAATGGAGAGAAAACATTTTTTTCTAAAATTACTAGTACATTATCAAAGTTATTAATACCTACTAAAATAGGGTTTAATAGTATGCTTATTTTAATGAAAAGAAATAATGTGTTAAAGGCATATGAAAATACTTTAACAATAGAAGACGCTAGCAGAAAAGAACAGGCTAGTAAAAAATTAGATGACACATATGCATTATATTTAGAATCAATTGACAAATATATTATGGATTCAATTTATAAGAAAGTAAAAAATGATACTGCAACTGAATTTGAAAAAGATGCTTTAGCACAATATTATATGATTACACATTTAAAAGAAACAGGATACACAGAGTACAAATATAAAAAGCAAATGTATTTAATGAGATTAGATTATGAAACAGTATCTGGCGAAAAGGAAAAGATTTTTGATAGATATAAAAAGTTTTATAGCATGGAAATGGAAGTCTTATATAAAGGTCTTTTAAAACATTATTCTATTCGTTTAGCAGATAATTTATCAGATGGAGAAAAACAAGAAATATATTACAAAATATTTAAAACACTTGAAGAATATATTTCAAATATTTTACCAATTAAATTAGAACTAGATGAAAACAATGCCTATAAAGAAATTATAGAATCATATAATAATTTTGAAAGATTTACAGTAGGAAAATTGGACCAAAATGATACAATTGAAAAAAATATGATTTTACTAGGAATTAGTAGGAAATTGTTTACACATAGTTTACCACTAGTAGTAGCAGAACAATGTTATATGAAATTATTAGAAGACATTAGAAGTCTAATTGTAGATACTAAAGTAGCAAGAAAACAAGAAAAGGCATATTCTTTGCTAATTAACCTTATGGAAGAATATAATGTGAAATTACTAAGTACCAAAATTTATTGGGACAAACCATCATTAAGAGATGAATATAAAACTTTTTGGGAAGAATATAAAAAGGTAGATTGTTTAAAAAATGCAAACTATGACGAATATATAAAAGAAAAAGAGATTTTATTTGTAAGAAGTGACTTAAAGAAAGTTTTTACAAATGAAAATAAGTATTACAGAATTATTAAATTTTATAAAAATAAATTAGTAGAATATGGCGCTATGAGACAATTACAAAACTATAGTATTTCAGAAGGAACTTATACAAAAGGAGCCAAAAAAGCAAAAAAAAGAAAAACAAGAAAAGCAAAAGTAGCAGTATAGTAAGAAGGGTAGATAATGAAAGAAAAAAGCGAAATTATATATAAGGGTATTGAAACAAATGAAGAATATGAAAAAACAATCAAAAAAGTGGTAGAACAATGTTTTAAAGTAGAAAATTTGCAAAATACAAATTTATATATGAGCATTACTTTAACAGACCCAGAAGAAATTAAAAGAATAAATAGACAATTTCGAAATATAGATAAAGCAACAGATGTCCTTTCTTTTCCTATGTTTGAAAAAGAAGAGATAGAAAAAATAAAAGAAGAGGAAGCACCAAAAAATACGCAAGTACAAGATATTCTAGGTGATATAGTAATTTCTATTCAAAAAGTAGAAGAACAGGCAAAAGAATATGGACATAGCTTTGAAAGAGAACTAGCTTATATGGTAGTACATGGATTTTATCATTTAATGGGATACGACCATATGATAGAAGAAGATAAAAAGGTCATGAGACAAAAAGAAGAAAATGTACTAGTAAAACTAAACATTGGTAGAAGTAATGAATTAAGAAAAACAACATCAGAGAAGGATGAAGAAAAAGGAAATCAAACAAAAAATAAGAATTTCCTAGATGCTTGGAAAAATGCAATTAACGGAATTATTTATGCAGTAACAACACAAGGCAATGTAAAAAAACAATTAATCATTGCAGTTGCTGTAGTTATTATTAGTTTATTTTTTGAGTTGTCAAAAGCAGAGTTTCTAATTTTCATGTTCACAATTGTTTTAATTATTTTTGCTGAAATGGTGAACACTGCCATAGAGACAGTAGTAGACTTATATACAGATATATATCATCCAAAGGCTAAAATAGCAAAAGATGTAGCAGCAGGTGGTGTAGTCATTACTACAATTAATGCAGTAATTGTTGCATACTTTTTGTTTTTTGATAAGGTAAGTAATATTGGGTTACAATTTATCAGAAATATAGCCAATTCACCAATCCATTTAGCTTTTGCAGCAGTTATTATAACAATTATAGGGATTCTTTCTCTAATTGCAATGGCAACAACAAACAAATATAAAGGATTAAATAAGAGCTTTATTCCAAGTGGACATGCAGCTTTAGCCTTTGCTGCAAATACAATTATTTGGCTAGTTACAGATAATATTGTTATTTTGACATTATCACTTGTGATTGCGCTACTAGCAGCAGAAAGTAGAATTGACTCAAAAATACATAAAACTTCGGAGGTAATTTTTAGTAGTTGTATTGGAATAATTATGGTACTTATTATTTATGGTTTAGGAACAGTAACACTATTATAAAATAGAGGAGATGGTTGATATGAGAGGTGCTAGAGTAAAAGAAAAAAAGAAAAGTAGTACAAGAATTTTTATTATTGTATTAATGATACTAATTATAATTGCAGGAGCTTTATTTGTGGTAAAAGTAATCAAAGATAAAAAAGATAGAGAAGCGGCGAATATAAATGAAAATGGGATAGACGAAATTGATACATTGGCAGTTATAGAAGAAAAAAAACAGCCAAAAACAATGGCAGGAACCACAAGACCAATTGCTTTTATGATAGATAACAATATTAATGCTATGCCACAAGCAGGATTAGAGCAAGCAGATTTGGTATATGAGTTAATTGTAGAAGGTGGAGAAACCCGTTTAATGATGGTAATGAAAGACAAAAAACTATCAAAAGTAGGGCCACTTAGAAGTTCAAGACATAATTTTTTAGATTATGCATTAGAAAATGATGCTATTTATGTACATTATGGATGGAGTCCAAAAGCAAAGTCAGATATTTCAGCACTAGGGGTAAACAATATTAACGGTATTTTTGAGAGTTCATCATCTTTTTGGAGAGACAATAATAGATATGCTCCGCATAATGCAGTTACGAGCACAGAAGATGTTTTAAAGATTGCAGAAAGAAAAGAATATAGAACAACAACGAAAAAAGATACCGTATTAAATTATGTAGTAGATGAAGTAAATTTAGAAAATGGGCAAGTAGCAGATACAGTTACAATACCATATTCAGACCATAATACAGTTAAATATACATATGATGCTGAAAAGAAAGTTTATACAAGATATTCAAGAGGAAAGAAGCAAACCGATTGGAATACTGAAAAGGCAGTAACAACCAAAAATATTATTATATCATTTGCTAAAAATACGTCATTAGATAGTAAAGATAGACAAAACATAGATAATATAAAAACACTAGATGGCTACTATATTACAAATGGAAAAGCAATCAAAATTAAATGCGAAAAAACTTCAAGAAGTGCACAAACAGTATATAAAGACTTAGAGGGAAATGAAATTAACGTAAATGATGGAAAAACATTTATCCAAATATGCCCATTAAATGCTAAAGTAGACATTAAAGCAAATGTGTCAGAAGCACAATAAAAAGAATAAAAAAAGTATATTGCAAAATAATTAAAAAGATGCAATATACTTTTTTATTACAGATATTACATTTATATTACAAAAAACGAATAACTATTGACTTTTTATGGAAATAGATATATTTTTAGGGAAGAAAGTGATAGAGCAAAATAAAGGCCTATCATAATGTAAAAACAAAACAGAAAGGAGAATGAATATGACAAAAAAATTATTGTCAATCGTAATGCTAGTGCTTGTTCTTTGTATGCTTATTGCATTAGGAAATTCAGTACAAGCAGCAAACTTAGAAGCAAAAACACCAACACAAGAAACTATTGATGGAAAAGTTTTTGTATTTGCAAATGGTACACCAATCACAATCGAATCAAGAGCAGATGGTCAAGATGGTGCTACAATTAAATGGGGAGAAAATGGAACAATGGATGTTCCTGCTGATGCCAATATTTTTGGTGGAGGTCACGAAGAAGATGGAGTTTACGCATCATCAAGTATCGTTATGAATGGAGGAACCGTTAAAACTGTTTTTGCAGGAGGTCTTCATAAAAGCCACGTTGCAACAGGAAATATTGTTGTTAATAGTGGAACAATAAAAAATTATGTACAAGGAGGAGGAGCATCATCTTTCTCAGGTACTACATGTCATAAACCATGGTATAAAGGAAATCAAGAAGGTGCTACTACTGTTGTAGATAATACTACTATAGTAATTAACGGAGGCAACATGTTTGGTGTATTTGGCGGAGGAGAAGGAATCGCAAGTACAAAAAATGTTGAAGTAACAGTTAATGGAGGTACAATTACTTACCTTTGTGCTGGAGGAACAAATGGATATACAAACAACGCTACAGTAAAAGTTACAGCTGGAGAAGTTAGAATTATGCAAGGTGTTAACCGTGGAAGCGTAGATTCTATAGAGGCAGAAGTAACAGGAGGAACAATTGAAAACTTATATGTTGTTGGAGATTCTAGTGATTCAACAGTAACAGGAACAGTTAGTAGTGTAAAAGTAGATGTTGCAGGTGATGCAATAGTTGAAAATCTATTACCAGGAACAAATGGTGGAACAGAAGTAACACCAGATACTACTGGAATAGAAACAGCAGTAAGCTACAATAAAGAAAATGTACAAAATATAGATACTTCAAAATTTGCACAAACTTCTCTTACAAAATATGTTAATGTAAAAATTAATAACAATACATATAGATTAGAAGAAGGAAAAACTTTAGAGGATTTAGATTTATCAGATGTTAAAGAGGTAGAAGGTAAAAACTTTGTGAAATTCGTAGTAGCAGGTACAACTACAGAATTTGATGAAACAAAAGCAATTACAGAAGATATAGCATTAAGTGCTGTATATGAAGATAAAGTAGTAACTCCAGAAGAAAAACCAGACAAAGAAGATACAAAAACAGAAGAACCTTCTAAAGAAACAGAAGAAAAAGAAGAAGCAGAAGAAAAAGATGATACACCAAAAACAGGTGTAATCGATGTTACAGTATACGCTGTATTAACTGCTACAATTGCTGGTGCAGGAATTGCAGTTGCTAGAAAAATGAAAAAATAAAAAATGTTTTTACATAGAAAAAGACGTTTCAATTAAGAAGCGTCTTTTTTGTAGAAATTTGTTGTATAAAAATCTACTGTTTGATATAATGACAGCATAGAATGAAAATAGAGAATATGGAGGGAAGAGCAATGTGCGAATGTATTGATAATAGACTAAAAAAAGAGATGCAAGAAATTATGAAACAGTATAAAGTAGAAAAAGATAATTTAATTCCTATTTTAAATGAAGTGCAAGAAAAGTATGGATATATTCCTAAAATAGCACAATTAGAAATTTCAAACTATTTAGGTATCCCAATGGCAGAGATTTATGGAGTTGTAACATTTTATTCAAGATTTACACTAGAACCAAAAGGAAAATACAATATATCTGTATGCTTAGGAACAGCTTGTTTTGTTAAAGGTTCACAAAAAATATTAGATAGGTTAAAAGAAAGATTAAAAATAGAAGAAGGAAAAACGACAGACGATGGAAAGTTTTCGATTGACACAACAAGGTGTGTAGGAGCTTGCGGAATTGCACCAGTTTTTACAGTAAATGATGAAGTTTATGGAAAAGCTACTGTTAAAAAATTAGACGAAGTATTAGATAAATTAGAGCAAGAGGGATAAGGAGGTCAAATGAAAAGTTTAGAAGAGTTAAGTAAAATAAGAGAAGAAAAACGAAAAGAATTGGACTTAAGAAAAAATGTAAATGCAGATACACGTGAAAAGCATATTTTAGTATGTCAAGGAACAGGATGTACATCTTCAAAATCTCCTAAAATATTAGAACGTTTTAAAACATTAATAGAAGAAAAGAAAATAGAAAATGTAAGAGTGATAAAGACTGGTTGTTTTGGTTTATGTGCAAAAGGGCCAATTGTTATTATAAGACCAGAAGATACTTTTTATGCAATGGTTACTCCAGAAGATGTAGATGAAATTATAGAAAAACACATTCTGCAAGGGCAAGTGGTAGAAAGACTATTATGTAAGGATATTGATGGCAGTAAAGTACAAAAATTAGATGACCTTACTTTTTATAAAAAGCAAAAAAGAATTGCACTAAAAAATTGTGGTGTCATTAACCCAGAAAAGATTGATGAGTATATTGCATTTGATGGATACAAAGCCCTTGAAAAAGTACTAAAAGAGATGTCAGCAGATGAAGTGATTGACACCATAGACCAATCTGGCTTAAGAGGTAGAGGGGGAGCAGGATTCCCAACAGGTAAAAAGTGGAGGCTTACCAAAGAGGTTGTAGGAGAGCAAAAATATGTAGTATGTAATGCAGATGAAGGAGACCCTGGTGCTTTTATGGATAGAAGTATTTTAGAAGGAGACCCTCATGCAGTACTTGAAGCAATGGAAATTGCAGGGTATGCTATTGGAGCCAATAAAGGTTATATTTATGTAAGAGCAGAATATCCAATTGCTGTTAATAGATTACAAATTGCGATAGAACAAGCAAGAGACTATGGTATATTAGGGAACAATATTTTTGGGACAGATTTTAGTTTTGATATAGAAATAAGATTGGGTGCTGGTGCTTTTGTTTGTGGAGAAGAGACTGCGCTTTTAGAATCAATTGAAGGAAAAAGAGGCCAACCAAGAGTAAAACCACCTTATCCAGCAAATAGTGGATTATGGGGGAAACCAACATTAATTAATAATGTTGAAACATATGCTAATATTGCTCAAATTATATTAAATGGGGCTGACTGGTATTCTAGTATTGGAACAGAACATTCTAAGGGAACAAAAGTATTTGCACTTGGTGGAAATGTGAATAATGTAGGATTAGTAGAGGTTCCAATGGGAACAACACTTCGTGAAATTGTTTATGATATAGGTGGGGGAATTCCAAATGGTAGAGATTTTAAAGCAGCTCAAACAGGAGGGCCTTCAGGAGGCTGTATTCCAAAGGAACACTTAGATACACCAATTGATTATGAGTCATTAAAAGAGATTGGTTCTATGATGGGATCTGGTGGACTAATTGTCATGGATGATACAAAGTGTATGGTAAGTTTAGCTAAGTTTTATTTAGAGTTTACAGTAAGTGAAAGCTGTGGTAAATGTACTCCTTGTAGAATTGGTACAAAAAGAATGCTTGAAATATTAGAAAAGATTTGTAATGGAGAAGGTAGTGAAGTCGATATTTATAAGATTGAAAAGTTGGCACACAATATTCAAAAAGCAAGTATTTGTGGACTAGGACAGAGTGCACCAAATCCAGTACTTAGTACTTTAAAATATTTTAGAGAAGAATATAAAGAGCATGTTGTTCAAAAAGAGTGTAGAGCAAAAGAGTGTAAGGCTATGGCTAAGATTGTGATTGATGAAGAGAAATGCAAAGGTTGTGGATTATGCCAAAGAAATTGTCCAGTAGGGGCAATTAGTGGAGAAGCAAGAGAAAATAGAGTTATTGACCAAGAAAAATGTATTAAGTGTGGTACTTGTATTGCTGCTTGTCCATTCCATGCAATAGGTTAGATAGGGAACGTTCAGGCTATCCAGAAAATTATATCATCAATGCTTAAGGCTATTGTATAGGAAGTGTTAAGCATTGTAATAGCAATATAACCATATAATTAGGAGGAAGAAATGGTAAATTTAAAAATAGATGATAAAAATGTTGTAGTACCAGAGGGAACAACAATATTGGAAGCAGCAAAACAGGCTGGAATTGATATACCTACACTTTGTTTTTTGAAAGAGATTAATGAAGTGGGAGATTGCAGAATGTGCATCGTTGAGGTAGAAGGTAGACGTGGTTTTGCAACTTCTTGTATTCAAAAGGTTGAAGAAGGAATGGTAGTTCATACACATACACCAAATGTGTTAGAGGCAAGACATAGTATATTAGACCTTATTATTTCAAATCATTCGAAGGATTGTTTAACTTGTACCCGTTCACGGAAATTGTGAATTGCAAGAATTGGCAATTAAGTTTAATGTTAAGAATGTGGAGTTTCAAGGGGAAACAGCAAAACATGAAATAGATGATAAATCACCATCTATTGTAAGAGATTTTAACAAGTGCATTTTATGCAGAAGATGTGTGGCAACTTGTAAGAATGTTCAAAATATTGGTGCAATTGATTGTATTAATAGAGGATTCGATTCTTGTATTTCGACAACATATGATAATAGTTTAAATGATGTAAATTGTACATTTTGCGGACAGTGCATAGAGGCTTGTCCAACAGGAGCTCTTCGCGAAAGAGAATATATTGATGATGTGTGGGCAAAACTAAAAGATCCAGATACATATGTTATTGCGCAAACAGCACCTGCTGTTAGAGTAGCTTTAGGCGAAGAATTTGGAATGGAAATTGGTACAAATGTAACAGGAAAAATGGTATCTGGATTAAAAAGATTAGGGTTTGATAAAGTATTTGATACAAATACAGCAGCAGATTTTACAATTATGGAAGAAGCTACAGAGTTTTTAGAAAGATTCAAAAACAAAGAGCATTTGCCAATGATGACATCTTGTTGCCCTGCATGGGTAAGATTTACTGAGACAGAATATCCAGAAAACATACCACATTTGTCAAGCTGTAAATCACCACATCAAATGTTTGGAGCAATCTTAAAATCATATTATGCAAAAAAGAATGATATTGCACCAGAAAAAATATTTGTAGTATCTGTTATGCCATGTATTGCTAAGAAATATGAAAGTAAACGTGAAGAAATGAAAATAGATGGTATTTGTGATGTGGATTGTGTTATTACAACAAGAGAACTTGCTAGAATGATTAAACAAGCCAATATTGAGTTTACAAAATTAGATGATGAAAGCTTTGATCATCCAATGGGAGAAGCAACAGGTGCAGGAGCTATTTTTGGAGCAACTGGTGGCGTTATGGAAGCAGCGCTTCGTACAGCTTATGAATTAATTACAAAAGAAGAATTAAAAGAACTTAATTTTGAAGAAGTAAGAGGCGAAAAAGGTGTCAAAAAAGCAACGATAAAGATAGGAGATGCCGAAGTAAAAGTAGCAGTAGCTCATGGTTTGGGAAATGCAAGAAAAGTATCAGAACAAATAAAAAACGGTGAAGCAGATTATGACTTTTTAGAAGTAATGGCGTGCCCAGGAGGTTGTATTATGGGCGGAGGACAGCCAATTAAAAGCTCAAAAATAAGGTCAGAAGTAGATATTAGAAGAAAAAGGTCAGAAGCAATTTATGCAATAGACGAAAAAAGTGTAATTCGAAAATCACATAAAAATCCGATTATGCAAGAAATATACAAACAATATATAGGAGAGCCAGGAGGGCATAAAGCACACGAATTACTACATACACATTATAGCGAAAAAGAAAAATATTGTATAGATGAATAAAGGACGGCATTGTTAAAATAGAAGAATAAAGAAGTCAAGGACTTGCAAAACGTTTGTTTTACAAATCCTTGACTTTTTATTTTTTTCGTTATATACTTTTACTGGAAATAAGAATAGCAGATGTGGTTTGCCTCCAATAAGGAGGTGAGGCTTATGATAGAAACATTATAATAAATTAAAATAAAACAATGTCAAGCAAAAAAAGAAGAAATAAAGATAAAACTTATCGACGGCTTTTTACAAAAAAGTAAATGGTAAGAAGCTATAATAAAAATAGAAGCTAAAAGTCAAGGAGGAAAAATGTTTAAATCAGGATTTGTATCAATGATTGGAAGAACAAATGTAGGAAAATCAAGTATTATTAATAAATTAGTAGGAGAAAAAGTGGCTGCAATTGCTAATAAACCACAAACAACAAGAACAGCAATAAGAGCAATTGTAAATCGTCCTAATGCGCAAATCATATTTATGGATACACCAGGTATTCATAAACCAAAGTCAAAACTAGGAGATATTATGGTAGAGACAGCTTTTGAAGTGGCAAAAGACGTAGATGTTCTTGTATTTGTGGTAGAAGCTACTTCAGAAGAAATTGGAAAAGGTGACAGGCTTATTTTAGAAAAAATAAAAGAGGCAAATAAAAAGACAATACTAGTGATTAACAAAATAGATTTAGTAGACAAAGCCCATGTTGCAAAATTAATTGAGGCTTATAAAAATGAATATGATTTTTCGGCAGTTATTCCAGTATCTACTGTAAAAAATACAAATATAGAAGTCATTTTATATGAAATAGAAAGTAACCTAAAAGAAGGACCAGCATATTATGATATTGAGGAATATACAGATCAAACAACAAGACAATTGGTAGAAGAAACCATTCGAGAAAAAGCACTAAAACTACTAAATGATGAAGTTCCTCATGGTGTTTTTGTAGAAGTAGAAAAAATCAAGAAGAAAAAGACAATAGAAAATGAGCCCATTTTTAATATAGATGCTATCATTTTCTGTCTAAGAGATTCTCATAAAGGAATTATTATTGGCAAAAATGGGTCTATGCTTAAGAAGATAGGAACATATGCAAGAGAAGACTTAGAAAGAATGCTAGATATAAAGGTAAACTTGAAATTATGGGTGAAGGTAAAAGAGGACTGGCTAAACAATGATAGCTTTATTAAAAAATTCAAATTACAATAAGAAACAATCATAAACTTAAAATAAGCAAGAAAAAATGATGTAATATTTAATTTACAGAATAAAATTTGAAAAATTGCAAAAGATAAGATTGAGATTGCTATATAGAAACGGAGATGATTGGCATGATAAAACAAATGGCATGGAACACATTTAAGAACACAGGAGATATTAATACTTTTTTAGAATTGCTTGAAGTAGAAAATGTAGAAAATAATATAATGAAGGCGGAGCAATATGGGGACATTCAAAACAAAGGGAATAATAATTGCAGAAAACAATATGAGCGATTATGATAAAATGGTAACAATATTAACTCCAAACGGGAAAATTGGGTGTGCTGCAAAAGGCTCTAGAAGACCAAAAAGTAGCTTAATGGCAGGCACTCAGTTTCTATGCTTTGGAGATTATATGCTCTACCAAGGAAATAATTCATATAACTTAAACTCATGTGAAGTAATTGAGGTTTTTTACAATATACGAACAGATTTGGATAAGTTAAATTATGCAGTTCATATAACAAAAATGATTCAAGATGTAACAGATGAAAATCAAAATACATATAAAATTTTACAATTATTTTTGAACACATTATATATGATTTCAGAAACAGATAGAGATTTAAATTTTATTATAGCTGTTTTTAAAATAAAACTAATGTGTTTTTTAGGATTTATGCCACTAATTACAGAATGCACAAATTGTGGACAAAAAGAAAGACTAACACACTTTAGTTTAAAAGATAGTGGTTTTAAGTGTGAAGCATGTAGTAAACAGGACAGTGGAGCAATAAAGATTAGTGAAGGAACAAAAACAGCAATTCAATATATTATTATGGCACCACCTAAAAAGCTGTTTTCATTTGAATTATCAGAAGAGTCGCAAAAAGAATTAGAATTGGTTAGTAAGTTATATTTAAATGATAAATTAGATAAGGAGTATAAAATGGATTATGAAGCGTAGAGGAAAGCATGCTAAAAAAGTTAGAAAAATACGAGCAAGTATATTATTGGTTTTTAGCATTATATTAATTGGGTGCATAATTTATGTCGGCTACAATTTATATGGCAAATATAAAGACAAAAAGGATAATACAGATATATTAGCAACTGTAAAAATTGACGAAGAAAAAGTTTCAGAAGATGTAACGAAACGTATGATACAATTGAAAGAATTACGAAAAGAAAATAGTGAAATTATTGCTTGGATAGAAATAGAGGGAACTAATATTAGCTATCCAGTGTGCCAAACAGATAACAATCAATTTTATTTAGACCATAATTATAAAAAAGAAAGCTCACAAAGTGGTAGCTTGTTTTTAGACAAAGATTTTGACTTGCAAAATGGAAGCTCAAATTATTTGATTTATGGACATAGAAATCAACAAGGCTTAATGTTTGAAGATTTATTAAAATACAAAGAAAAGGAATTTTATAAAAAGCACAAAAAGATAAAATTTACAACAGAAAAAGAAGATAGTATGTATGAAATTTTAGCTGTATTTTATTCAAGAGTTTATTATAAAAGTGAAAAGAATGTTTTTCGTTATTACTATTTTGTGAATGCAAATAATGAACAAGAATATAACGAATATGTAGAAAATAGTAAAAAGGCAAGCTTATATGATACAGGAGTAACAGCAAGTTTTAAAGACCAATTATTAACACTTTCAACATGCGAATATTCACAAGAAGATGGAAGGTTCGTGGTGGTAGCTAGAAAGGCAGAAAATTAAAAAGAATAGTAGCTAGAGTCCACTTATATCAAGGGAAACGAAAACATTGTCATAATTTGACAATTAGGCACAAAATATGGTATAATTACTTAATTCTATGAGGATTTTTATGCACAAATAGAATAAGTAATAAGTAAGAGGAGAAAAGCTATGAAAGTAGTATTTATTTCAAATTTCTTAACACACCATCAAGTGCCTTTTTGCTTAGAAATGCAAAAAAGATTAGGCGAAGATTTTAAATTTATATCAACTGTAAAAATATTTCAATGGAGATTAGATTTAGGATTTAAGGACTTAGATAGTGAATATGATTTTGTCGTAAAAGCATATGAAAATGAAGAAACTTATCAAAAGGCACAAAAATTAGCCTTAGATAGTGATGTTGTTATCATAGGTTCCACAACAGATGATTTAATTGTAGAAAGACTAAAGCAAGATAAATTAATATTTAGATATAGAGCAAGAGTTTTTATATTTCCAGATGGATTTTGGAAAACAGTTTGTGACCTAAAAAAACTAAAACTATTTTATCATAGGCATATTAAATTTCGAAAAAATAAAAACTTGCATTTATTGTGTGCAAATGCTTATGGAGCAAAGGATTTTAACTTCTTAGGTTTATATAAAAATAAAATATATAAATGGGGGTATTTTTTAGAAACAAATACCTATGATATTGAAAAGCTAATAGAGCAAAAAGAAAAAAATGAAGTGATGCAAATTGTATGGGTAGCAAGATTTATTCATTGGAAACATCCAGAAGTAGTGTTAAAACTTGCCAAAAACTTAAAAAAACAAGGATATTCATTTAAAATTAAAATGCTAGGAACAGGAGCCTTAGAGGAAAAAACAAGGAAGCAAGTGAAAAAGCAAAGATTAGAAGATGTTATTGAAATTGTTGGACAAGTTCCAAGTAATCAAGTAAAAGACTATATGGAAGCAGCCAACATCTTTATTGCAACTAGTGCCAGCCAAGAAGGTTGGGGTGCAGTTATGAATGAATCAATGAATGCTGGGTGCGCCATTGTAGCAAATAGTAAAATGGGTTCAACACCATTTCTAATTAAGAATGAGGAAAATGGATATATGTACCATTCTTACCAAGAACTAGAAAATGATGTAAAAAAATTATTAAAGGATAAATCATTAAGAGAGAAATTTGGTAAAAATGCATATGAATATATTACACAAAAATGGACAGCCAGTATAGCAGCTGAAAATGTAATTCAATTATTTACAAATGTAATAGAACAAAAAGACGTAGAAATAGAAGAAGGACCGGCAAGCAAAGCTATGCCAGTAGTAAAGGAGTAAAAATGGGAGAAAGAAAAAGATTTAGTGTTATTATACCAGGATACAATGTGCAAGAATATGTTTCTACAGCAATTGAAAGTGTATTAAATCAGGATTTTAAAGATTATGAATTAATTGTAATTGATGACTGTTCTACAGATCAGACATCAGAGGTTGTTCGTAAATATGAAAATGTAAAATTAATTAGAAATAAAGAAAACCTAGCATCAGGAGGAGCAAGAAACGTTGGGTTAGACATAGCAACTGGTGAGTATATTATATTCCTAGATGCAGATGATTATTTATATGAAAATGATGTACTTAGCAAAATAGACAAATTAATTGGAAATAAAACAATTGATGTTGTATATATGGGCTTTAAAATTGGTGGAAATAGAGATGAAATTGTAATTCCAACAGAAGAAACCTGTATAAAATCATACAAAGCAGGTGGAGATATTTATCCAAATGTGTGGAGCAAATGTTGGAATTTAGATTTCTTAAATAAAAACCATGTGCGTTTTGTAGAAAAAAGATTTTATGAAGATGTATTGTTTGTATACCACGGTATTATGGCAGTAGAAACTTATTTAATTGCAGACTTCCCAGTACATACTTATATTAGTGGTAGAGGTGGAAGCATGACAACAACATTAAATTTAAAAAATGTTTATGATACAGTAGATAATATCAAAGATATGCTAGAAATTAAAATGAAAACAGATACACCAGAGATTAATATTAGAATACAAAAAGAAATTGATATGTGTAAAAAAAGATTAGAAGACATATATCATAGAATGTCTTAAGAGGAGTAAGAAAATGTACTTAATAGTAGGTCTTGGAAATCCTGAGCCAGAATATAGTAGAACAAGGCATAATATGGGATTTGACGTAATGAACCAGTTAGCAAAAAAGTATGAAATAGAGCTTTCAAGAACAAATTTTAATGCTATTTTTGGAAGCGGTATTATAGAAGGAGAAAAGGTAATTTTAATAAAACCACAAACATTTATGAATTCAAGTGGAGAAGCAGTTCAAAAATATGCACACTTTTATAAAATACCAGCAGAAAATATTATGGTAATATATGATGACATGGATACTGAAATAGGAGAGATTCGTGTAAGGCAAAAGGGTGGAGCAGGTTCACACAATGGCATGAAGTCTATGATAAGTGAACTAAAAACAGAGAATTTTCCACGAATTCGTGTAGGAATCGGAAGACCCATGGGAGAATATGATAAAATAGATTACGTAATTGGACCAGTTTCTGACGAAATATATGAAGAATTAAAAAAAGGGCAAGAAAAGGCGGTAGAAGCAATTACTTGTTACTTAAAAAATGGAATCGATAATACAATGAATCAATTTAATGAGAAAGGGCATCAATGAAACATGCAGGAAATCGTAATAAACATAGATAATCAAAGGAACAAAGTAGTAGCGTTAGTAGAAAATGGAAAACTAGTAGAAAAATATGAAGAACTAGAAAAACAAAAAAGACTAGAAGGAAATATATACGTAGGACGTATAGAAAACATTTTAATGGGAATGCAAGCAGCTTTTGTTAATATTGGAGAAGGAAAAAATGCTTTTATGCATATTCGAGATATTATTCCAAAAGTAAGTGAGCAAACAGGCAACAAAAACGAAGTATTAAGTAAACACGAAATTAAAAATTACATTCGAGTAGGAATGCCAATTTTAGTTCAAGTAAAAAGAGACAGTACAAACAAAAAAGGAGCTAGAGTTTCTACACATATTAGTCTTTCTGGTAGATTTGTTGTATTAATGCCAAATGCGAATTTTATTACAATTTCGCAAAAAATAGAAGAGGCACGGAGAAAAAAATAGATTAAAAAAGATTGTAGAAGCTAATTTACCAGAAGGATATGGTGCAATTATTAGAACGTCAGCGAATGGTAAAGAAGCAGAAGCAATTCAAAAAGATATAGAAATTCTGAAAAAAAAGCTAGAAAAAATTAGTGAAGACTATAAGAAAGTAGATGCAAAGCAATATCAGCCACAACTATTACATCAAAATGAAGGAATAGCACGTAAACTATTAACAGATATTATAGACCAAGAAGTAGAAAAGGTTTGGACAAATGATGAAGAAGAATATCAAAAGATTTTAGACTTTATAAAAGAATGTGGCAATGAAGAAAAAACGGCAGTAACATTAAAGAAAGACAATCTACTATCTATGTATCAAATAGATGAGCAAATAGAAAAGGCAGAAAACAGAAAAATATGGTTAAAATGTGGCGGTTTTATTACAATAGATAAAACCGAGGCACTAACTGCAATTGATGTTAATTCAGGAAAATATACAGGAAACAAAGACCAAGAGCAAACGGTATTTACAGTAAATCGTGAAGCAACCATCGAAATTGCAAAACAAATTAGGCTTCGTGATATTGGTGGTATTATTATTATTGATTACATTGACATGGAAAAACAAGAAAGCAAAGATAAAATTACTGAAATTTTAGCAGAGAATTTAAAGAAAGACCGTTCTAAAACACAAATTGTTGGATTTACGCCTTTAAATTTATTAGAAATGACAAGAAAGCATATGTGTAGTAACGATTAAAAAAGTAGTAAAAGTAACTGTTCATACTGATAAACAGTTACTTTTTTGGTCTTAATTAGTTTCTAAAATTAATTTTAATTCTTCATGACGTTTTACTTTTTGAGTTGTTGTTTTAATCAGTGGAACATCAGTTACAATGATTTCTCTAATATATTTGTATGCTGGCATTGTATGATTTACTTTATTTTTAATATCTTCCCATATAATACTTAAGTACTGTTCAGATGGAGAGTTAGGATATAGCTCTTGCATTACTTCGCTATTATAAACTATTTTAGCAGATATTTTGTAATCGCCATCATCGCAAGGTCTTCCAAATACCATACATTCTGAGACATAAGGTAGTTGATTAATTAAAATTTCTAATTCTTCAGGAAAGATATTTTTTCCATTTTTTAAAACAATTACATCTTTTTTTCTGCCTGTTACAAATAAAAAACCATCTTTATCGATATAACCTAAATCGCCAGTATGAAACCAGCCATTTTTAAGTACTTCGCTAGTAGCATCAGAGTTACCAACATATCCAATCATAATAGTAGGACCTTTGGCTAAAATTTCGCCAATGCCTTCTGCATTAGGAGTGTCAATTTTTACTTCTAAGCCTGGTAAAGGAAATCCAACAGAACCAATTCGTTTGTATTTGTCATTTTCGCCAGCAAGAACTGGTGAGGTTTCTGTTAATCCATAGCCTTGTAATAAATTAATGCCTAAGTCCAGAAAGCCTTGAATAGCGTCTCTACTCATTGAAGCACCGACCAGCAATTAGGATTCTTAATTTGCCACCAAAATTGTTTAATATTTCTTTAAAAGCAATTCGACGAATATCAATTTTGAATTTTAGTAAAAAGTTGCATATTTTTGTCATTAATTTTACAAGTTTAGTTTTGCCTTTTTCTTCAATTCCTTTTTTCATTTTTTTGTACATAATTTCTAACATAAGTGGAACGCACACAAATCCAGTAATTCCAAATTCTACTAGGTTTTTTTGTACATATTTTAAACCATCACAAAAAGCAACTGTAATTCCTGAAAAAGTACCATAAAGGAAAGTACAAGTAGATTCAAAAGTATGGTGTAATGGTAAAAATGAAAGGAAGGTATCTTCTTTTCGAATATCTGTCATTTGTGAAAGAGCATAAATGTCTTCGCAAATGTTAGATTGCGAAAGTGCTACTGCTTTAGAAATAGAAGTAGTACCTGATGTAAATAGCATAATAGACATTTTTTGGTTATCTATGTTAATGTCTTGATAGGCAGTATCTCCATTTGTTAGCAAAGAATTTCCTTTTTCTATCAAATTAGAATAACCAATAAAGTCATCTGTGTTGTCCATACAAATAAAGTATTTTACATGGTATGAGTTATCTTTTGCTATTTTTTGAAAAGTACTGGTATAGGATTTATCAAAAATAACTGCATCTACGTCACTTCGACGAATAAGACTTTCTAATTCGTTATTAGGAAGCGATTTGTCAAGGGGAACTACTACCATATCACTAGTAGTAATAGCAAGATAACTCGTACACCACTCGTAACGGTTAGGTGCAATAATGGCTACCCTTTTCCCACGTAAGCCAAGATTTAAAAGTGAAGTTCCTAAAGCTTTAATATCTTTTACAAATTTTTGGTATGTAATTTTAATGTGCTCTTTAGAATGAGGGGTTTGTTTATATTCAAATGCTGTTTTACTAGCATATAATCTTTGATATCTATCAACTAATTCGCGAAAGTTGTTAATCTTATCACTATTATAAAGTTTTCTTTTTGATCTGCTCATAAATTTACCTTCTTTGCTTTATTTTTATGGATATATTTTATACTATAATACGCTAGAATGCAATATGAAATTACAGAAATTGTAAAAGATAAGGGGCATTATTAGAAGATACAACTTAAGGGGATAATATACGAATGTTAGCAGTATAAGGTTGCAATGTTATGTGAAGTGTGATACAATATTGCTTAGATATTTTTGTTATCTAAAAAGATTATTTTAAAATTTTTGGGGGTAATGCCTCCAAGAAAAACAAGGAGGACTTATAATGACAAAAGCACAGCAGGTTCGTAACAGGCGGATGAAAGCAATGAATCAGGAGATGAAAGAAGAAGCTAAAAAGGTTTTTGAGTGGATACTTGATGTAATTGACCAAGCTACTGCAAGAAACTATTTTCCAAAGTCTATCAGATTTTGTTTATATGATACTGAGTCTACAATTCAAGCTCTCATGATAAAGAATGCAGAGTATGAATTGTTTGATTTTTTGATGCAACATGACAGAAAGGCTTTTTTTAAACAACTGAAAAAAATCATCGAACAGGAAGATGGATATACAACACAATTAGATATAGATGCTATCTACTGGAACGAAAAAGCGATTCTGCTTGAAGTTGTCATAGAGTAATAGAAAAAGTTCTCAGTTCTTATTAAGAGCTGAGAACTTTTTCTTTGCTCTATATTATTAGATAATATGGATTAAGCTATGTCAGATAGAGTTATTATTAATAAAATGTTTGTAAATTTATATAGGAAATTGTTGAATTTTGTGATATACTAGTATCAGTTGAAAAGAAATATAAGGAGAATTACAAATGCCAAGAAATAGAAGAAATACGAGAAGAAGAAGTATTAAAGATTATTTAAATATGAAAACATTTTTAACGATTGTAGGAATTTTAATAGTTGTTATTGCGATATTATTGGGAGTTAATGAATATCAAAGATATGAAGATAGAATGACTTTAGCCAAAGAAAAAGAGGAGCTAGAAAAACAGTCGCAGCAAATATTTTCTATGATAGAAAATAATATTCACCAAACGAACCAAGTTATTTCAGAAAAAGATGAGATTATTAAAATGTCAGCGGTAGGAGATGCGCTTTGTAGTCAAGAGATGTTAGAAGATGCTTATGACGAAACAAGCAAAACATATGATTTTTCTCATATGTTTGCAGGAGTATCGGGATATATTAATAAAGCAGATATTATTATGGGAACAATGGAAACTAATTTTACAAAAGGAAAGTATACAGATGAAAATGCACCAGAGGCATTTGCTAAGGCTGTAAAAGAGTCTGGTATTAATTTAGTTACAATTTCTCATAATCATAGTTTAGACCAAGGGTTAGAAGGACTAAAAAATACAAAAGCTTGCTTAGAAAGATTAGGATATCAAACAGTAGGGGATAAGTTAGAAAGTGAGAATGCAGTAACAATTAGAAAAGTAAAAAGTACCAACATTGCATTCTTAACATATACATATGGGGTAAATAACCAAAAACAAAAAACAAAAGAAGAATTAAATGCAATTAGTCTTTATAGTGAAAAGCAAGTAAAAAGTGATATAGCAAAAGCAAAAGAGCAAGGAGCAGAATATATTTGCGTCATGATTCATTGGGGAGATGCGATTTCAGATACAGTAAATGACAGCCAAAGAGAAATGGCAGATTTTTTAGTAGAAAATGGGGTAGATATGATATTAGGAGCACACCCTTCTGTTGTACAACCTATGGAAATTAGAAAAAATAAAGAGGGAAAAAATGTATTTATAGCATATTCTATTGGAACTTATATTTCTACATTAGCAGATGATGATGCAAAAGTAGAATTAGTTTTAAATATAGAGCTTCGTAAAAGTGGACAAGATGGGGAAGTATACTTAAACAAGATAGATTATACCCCTATTTATGTACTAGACAATGGACAAGAAGCTCGAAACCGCTATCAGTTAATTGATATGAAAAACACAGCAACACGCTATGCTAGTGGTGATACAAATGGAATTAATAGAGAAACGTATGATAAATTGGTAAAAGGACTAAGAAAACTAGAAAAATTGTTAACCGAATAAAGAGGATGGGTGCTTAAAAAAGATGTAAAACTCAGAGTACCAAAAAAGGAGTAAAACATGAAAGTAGGATTTATATCATTAGGATGTAGTAAAAATTTAGTAGATACAGAAAAAACAATTGCAATGTTTAAGGAAAATGGATATGAAATAGTAAATGCTCCAGAAGTTGCAGATATTATTGTAGTGAATACTTGTGGATTTATCCAGTCTGCAAAAGAAGAAGCAATTAATACTATTTTAGAAATGGCAGAGTATAAAAATGCTTGTTGCAAATGTTTAATAATAATGGGATGCCTAGTAGAAAGGTATAAGGAAGAATTAGAAAAGGAAATTCCAGAAGTGGATTTATGGATTAAATATAGTAAATATGCTACATTATGGGAACAAATTGAAGAAGTAATAAAACAAATAACAAGTAGGGAAGAAAAATTAGCAATTCCTCAGGAAGCTCTTTTAAGAAAAGAAAATGGTATGGTATATGATTTTAATGAATTCCAAGAAAGAGTTATTACAACAGGAAGTGATTATGCGTATTTAAAAATTGCAGATGGTTGTAGCAATAGATGTACATATTGTGCAATCCCATATATTCGTGGTCCACAAATTAGTAGAAAAATGGAAGAAATTATTGAAGAGGCAAAGAAATTAGCAGATAAAGGCTATAAGGAAATTATTCTAATTGCACAAGATACCACAAAATATGGAACAGATATCTATGGAAAAGCAAGATTACCAGAACTTTTGACAAAACTAAGTGAAATTCCAAACATAGAATGGATTAGATTTTTATATGCTTATCCAGAAACAATCGATGATGAACTCATCCAAGTGGTCAAAGAAAATAAAAAAGTATGCCACTATTTTGATATTCCAATTCAACATATTGCAAATCCTGTTTTAAAAAGAATGAACAGAAAAAGCAATGGAGACTCAATTAGAAAATTAATCAAAAAACTAAGAGATGAAATACCAGATGTCGTAATTAGAACAACAGTAATGGTAGGATTTCCAGGAGAGACAAAAGAGGACTTTGAAGAATTATATGCGTTTATGCAAGAGGCAAAATTTGATAAATTAGGGTGTTTTTCTTACTCGAAAGAAGAAGGAACACCAGCAGAAAAATTAAAAGACCAAATTCATCCAATGACCAAAAAAAGTAGATACCATAAAATTATGAGCTTGCAAAGACAAGTTTCAAAAGAAAATATGAAAAAACATTTAGGAAAGAAATTGCAGGTATTAGTAGAAGGAAAAACATTTGATAACAAGTATTACACAGGAAGAAGTTATATGGATGTTCCAGAAATAGATGGGATTGTATATATAAAAGCAAAAGAAGGAAAAATATTACAAGAAGGAGACTTTATAGATTGTACAGTCGTAGAAATAGACGATTATGATTTGATTTGTGAATCATAAAATAAAAGCGAACCAGCCATGTTTCAGTTGATACATGGCTGGTTCGCTTTTGGTTAGAACATGATTGAGTTACCTTTTTGACCAGTCAGTACAATAGAAAAAGAAAAACAAATAGAATATAATTTTACAGAAAAATAATAACTAGGAGCATATATGAATCAAATTAAAATTTTAGGAACAGGAATCTATCTTCCTAAAAAGAAAATAGAAAATACATATTTCAATGAAAAGTTTTCATTAGATTCGTCTTGGATAGAAAAGAGAACAGGTGCAAAGCAAAGATTTTGGGTGGAAGAAGAAAATGCATCAGATATGGCAATAGAAGCTACTAAAGATTTACTAGCAAAGACAGAATTTGATGTGCAAAAAATAGATACCATTATTGTAGCATCTACAACAAATGAAAAAATGATGCCAGGAATTGCATTCGAAGTGCAAAAAGCATTAGATATAAAAGAATGTTTTTGCATGGATATTTCGGCAGGGTGTAGTGGTTATATTAATGCAATAGATATGATTCGTTCCTATATAGCGCTTGGTGAAATAGAATGTGGATTAGTCATTGGAGTAGAGACATTGTCAAAATATTTAGATAAAGATGATATTAGTACTTCTATTTTATTAGGAGATGGAGCAGGAGCAACATTAATTGGAAAAAGTAAAGAAGAAAAAATATATGCTAAAAACATACAAAGCATTGGTCAAGAAGGCGATATTCTAACATGTGAGGCAGGTAAGAAGCTATATATGGAAGGCAAAAAAATATACAAATTTGCAACAAGCGAGGTTTCTCAAAATATACAAGAATTAATAATAAAAGCAAGAGTGCGAAAAGAAGAGATTAGATATGTGATACCACACCAATCTAATATAAGAATTATAGAAAATATTGCGAAACGTGTTGGAATTGATAAAGATAAAGTATACATTAACATTAATGAAGTTGGAAATACATTTAATGCTAGTATTCCAATTGCACTTCACCAAATGCTACAAGATAAATTACTAAAAGTGGGAGATAAAGTAATTTTAGTTGGATATGGTGGAGGACTTAATTTAGGAAGTATTTTATTAGAAATATAAAAGTGAGGGATATAAAATGAAAATAGGATTTATTTTTCCAGGACAAGGAACACAAACAGTAGGAATGGGAAAGGACTTATATGAACAGTATGAAGAAGTAAGAAATGTATATAAAAGAGTAGATAATGCGATAGGGGCGTCAGTAGAAGATATTACTTATCATATATCACAAGAAGAATTAAACGAAACAAAAAATACACAAATTGCTATATTTACAATGAGTATGGCAATATTAGAAATATTAAAACAAAAAGGAATAAAAGCGGTAGCATCAGCGGGACTTAGTTTAGGGGAATATTCAGCTTTAGGCTATGGAAATGTATTTTCGTTAGAAGAAGGAGCAAGGATTGTTAGAAAAAGAGGAGAATTCATGCAAAGCTTAGTGCCAGAAGGGAATTGGGCTATGGCAGCTGTAATTGGTATGAAAGATGAAGAAGTAGAAAAAGTATGTGATGCAGTTTACCAAAAAGGTGGATTTGTAAAAGCTGTTAACTATAATTGTCCAGGCCAAGTTGCTATTTCAGGAGAAAAAGTAGCAGTAGAAGAAGCAATGGAACTTGCAAAAGTAGAAGGAGCAAGAAAGGTAATTCCATTGAAAACAAGTGGACCATTTCACACAGAAAAACTAGCAAAAGCATCAGAAGAATTAAGGAAAGAACTAAAGAATATAACTTTACAATTTCCAGATACAATAGTTATGAAAAATTTAGATGGAAAGAGTTATCAAAAAGAAGATGATATACAAGAAATTCTTACAAAACATATTACAAATTCAGTAAAATTTACAAAGTGCATTGAAGAAATGTTAGAACAAGGAATTGATACATTTATTGAAGTAGGCCCAGGAAAAGTATTAGCGGGTTTTGTAAAAAAAGTATGCAAAGAAAAAGGAATAAATGCCAAGATTATGGGAATTGAAAATGTCGAAACCTTAGAAAATGTTTTAAAAGAATTAGAAGTATAAATAGGGAGGAATAAAAATGGGTGAAAGAAAAGTAGCATTAATTACAGGAGGAACAAGAGGAATTGGAAAAGAAATTGCAATGGAACTTGCAAGAAACGGATTTGATATAGCAGCAAATTACAGAACTAAAACAGACGACATGGACGAAATGCAAAAACAAATTGAAACAGAAGGTGCAAGATGCTTTTTTGTGCAAGCAGATGTTGCAAACTTTGATAGCTGTAAGCAAATGGTAGAAACTGTGGAAAAAGAGTTTGGAAAAATTGATGTACTTGTAAATAATGCAGGCATTACGAAAGATGGGCTTATTATGAGAATGAAACAAGAAGACTTTGAAGCAGTTATTGACGTCAATTTAGTAGGAACATTTAATGTAACCAAACATGCAATTCCTTATATGATGAAAAGACATAGTGGTAGAATTATTAATATATCTTCTGTAGTAGGTATAGCAGGAAATGCAGGTCAAACCAATTATTCTGCATCAAAAGCAGGAATTATCGGTTTTACGAAAAGCTTAGCAAAGGAAGTCGCAAGCAGAAATATTTTAGTAAATGCAGTAGCTCCAGGATTTATTGATACAGACATGACAAAAGTGTTATCAGACAATGTAAAAGAAGGAATATATGCGCAAATACCACTAAAAAGAATGGGAAGCAGCAATGAAGTAGCAAAAGTTGTTAAATTTTTGGCAGGAGAAGATAGTACTTATATAACTGGCCAAGTTTTGAATGTAGATGGAGGAATGATTTAATATGGAAAGAAGAGTTGTCATAACAGGAATGGGAGCGATTACTCCTATTGGAAAAAATGTAGAGGAATTTTGGAATGGCATCAAAGAAGGAAAATGTGGAATTGACCAAATTACACATTTTGATACAGCAGACTATAAAGTAAAGTTAGCCGCAGAAATAAAAGATTATAATCCAGAAGAATATTTTGATAAAAAAGCAAGTAAAAGAATGGATAAATTTTCTCAATATGCAGTTATTGCAGCAAAAGAAGCATGGGTAGACAGTAAATTAGACAAAGAAACAGAAGATATGGAAAAAGTAGGTGTTATCTTAGGTTCTGGAATAGGCGGTTTAGAAACAATAGAAGGTGGAAACACAGCACTTTTAGGAAAAGGACCAGATAGAGTATCTCCAATGTTTATTCCAATGAGTATTGTCAATATGGCGGCAGGAAATGTGGCTATTGAATTAGGGGCAAAAGGAGAGTCGATTTCAATGGTAACAGCATGCGCTACAGGAACACATTGCATAGGAGAAAGCTTTAGAATGATAAAACACGGATATCAAGATGTTATTGTAGCAGGAGGTACAGAGGCTTCAATTACACCAACAGGAGTTGCTGGATTTACGAATATAAAAGCATTATCACAGCAGACTGACAAAACAAGAGCAAGTATTCCATTTGACAAAGAAAGAAGCGGATTTGTTATGGGAGAAGGAGCAGGAGTTATCATTCTAGAAGAACTAGAACATGCCAAGAAAAGAGGAGCAAAAATTTATGCAGAAGTTGTAGGCTATGGAGCAACATCAGATGCGTATCATATTACATCACCAGCACCAGAAGGAGAAGGTGGAGCAAGAGCAATGAAAATTGCGATGAACGAGGCAAATGTAAAACCAGAAGAAATTACATATATTAATGCACATGGAACATCAACACATCTAAATGATGCAGGAGAAACTGCAGCAGTAAAAACTGCGTTTGGAGAAGCGAGTCAAAAAGTTATGATAAGTTCAACAAAAGGACATACAGGGCACCTTCTAGGAGCAGCAGGAGCAGTAGAAGCAATTGTATGTGCAAAAGCAATACAAGATAGTTTTGTTCCAGCAACAATTGGCTACAAAGTACCAGACGAAGAATGTGACCTAGATATTGTACCAAATAAAGGTAGAAACCAACAAATTATATATGCAATGTCAAACTCACTAGGCTTTGGTGGACACAATGCTACCATTTTGCTAAAGAAAATGTCACATTAGGGGTTGTCCCATAGCATGGCACTTTTGCCACATAGAGAACTGTTTCTAATATGGCAAAAGGGAGGAGCTTAATTAAGACGAGAAAGGGAAAATAGTTATGAATTATGATGAGATTAAAAAATTAATTGATGATATGGGAAATTCTAAGATAGATGAGTTAAATATTGAGTTTCCAGAGGGAATAAAAATTAGTATGAAAAAAGATAAACAGGGTGTGCAAAATACTAACATACCTGTTGTTACAGAAAAATTACAAGAAGTAATACTACCAGTTGTATCAAGTGAGAAAAAAGATGTTGTAATGGTAGAAGAGTCTATAAATATAGTGAAATCTCCTATGGTAGGAACTTTTTACTCAAAGTCAGCTCCAACAGCTAAACCATATGTAGAGGTAGGAAGCAAAGTAAAAAAAGGCGATATTTTATGTATTATAGAAGCTATGAAATTAATGAATGAGATTGAGTCAGAATATGATGGGGAAGTTACCGAAGTTTGCGTAAAAGATGGAGATATGGTTGACTTTGGTAAGCCATTATTTAAGATAAAATAAGAAATAAGAGGGATAAGAATGTTAGATGTAAATGAAATTATGAAGATTATACCACAAAGGGCTCCATTTTTAATGATAGATAGGGTGGAAGAAGTATTGCCAGGTAAGTCTTGTATAGCATATAAAAATGTATGCATTAATGAAGCATATTTTGGAGGTCATTTTCCAGGAAATCCAATTATGCCAGGAGTTTTAATTGTAGAGGCTCTTGCACAAACAGGAGCAGTTGCAATTTTATCAGTAGAGGAAAATAAGGGGAAGAATGCTTTATTTGGAGGAATTGACAAATTAAGGTTTAAAAATAAAGTACTTCCAGGAGATGTACTTAAATTAGAAGTAAAAATTATGAAACAAAAGGGACCAATTGGTATTGGAGAAGCTATTGCAACAGTAAATGGAAAGATAGCAGTTAAAGGAGAGTTAACGTTTGCCATTGTTTAAGAGGAGGAAACAAAAATGCTAAAAAAAGTGTTAATTGCAAATCGTGGAGAAATTGCAGTAAGAATTATTAGAGCATGTAAAGAGTTAAATATTAAAACAGTAGCAATTTATTCAGAGGCAGATAAAGAGGCATTGCATACAAAACTTGCTGATGAAGCAATATGTGTAGGGCCTGCCATTGCTTCAAAGAGCTATTTGAATATACAAAATATCTTAGAAGCAGCTTGCAGAACAAACTGTGATAGCATTCATCCTGGTTTTGGATTTTTATCAGAAAATGCTGGTTTTGCTAAAATGTGTGAAGAAAGTAATTTAAAATTTATAGGGCCTTCTTATAGTGTGATTGATTTAATGGGAAACAAGTCAAATAGTAAAGCATTAATGAAAGAAGCAAAGGTACCAGTTGTACCAGGTTCGGAAGGATGCATTGAAAGTGTAAAAGAAGCCATAAAATGTGCAAAAGAAATTGGTTATCCAGTTCTACTAAAAGCGTCTAGTGGCGGTGGTGGAAAAGGGATTCGAAAAGTAGATTTCGAATCAGAAATGGAAAATGCCTATAACTTAGTAAAACAAGAAGCAAAGGCTGCATTTAATGATGATTCTATTTATATGGAAAAATTTATTGTAAATCCAAGGCATGTAGAGGTTCAAATTTTAGCAGATGAATATGGGAATGTAGTACATTTAGGTGAAAGAGATTGTTCTGTACAAAGAAGAAACCAGAAGGTTTTAGAAGAAAGTCCTTCTATGATATTAAATGATGAGCTAAGAACCAAAATGGGAAAAGCTGCTGTTAGAGCAGTAAAAGCATCTAATTATACAAATGTAGGAACCATTGAATTTTTAGTAGATAAAGATAGAAACTTTTACTTTATGGAAATGAATACCAGAATTCAAGTAGAACATCCTGTTACTGAAATGGTAACAGGTGTGGATATCATGAAGGAACAAATTAGAATTGCATCAGGAGAAAAGCTAAGTATTACACAAAAAGATATACAAATAAAAGGGCATAGTATGGAATGTAGAATTAATGCAGAAAATCCAGATAAAAACTTTAGACCTTGTCCAGGAAAAATACTAGAGCTAAATTTACCTGGAGGTAATGGCGTTAGGGTAGATACTGCTGTATATAGTGGTTATACAATACCACCAGTTTATGACTCAATGATTGCTAAAATTATTGTGCATGCAGAAAATAGAAATGCTGCCATTAGCAAAATGAAAAGAGCTTTAGAAGAGTGCGTCATTGAAGGAATTGATACCAATATAGACTTTTTATTTAATATATTGTCAAATAAGAATTTCATAGAAAACGATTATGATACTTCATTTATAGAGAAAAATTTGAAGAAATAGGAGGAGAAAGACCTGTCCTCAAAACGATAAAGTGTTGGTTTGGGGGGAGTTCCTAACATGACATGGTTATTGATAAAATAAAGAAAAGAATAGAATATAAAGAAGAAATGCCAGAGGCAAAAGAAGAAAATAGTAGCTTGGAAACTAGAAATGCAAGACATAGTGATATACCAATTGGAAAATGGGTAAAATGCGAAGCATGTAAGCAAATACTATATAAAGACGATGTACATAAAAATAATAGTGTTTGTCCGAATTGTGGTCATCATTTTAGATTATCTAGTAGAAGAAGAATTGCTGGAATAATTGATGAAGGTACATTTGAAGAATTTGCTATTCATATAAAAACGGATAATCCACTAGATATGCCAGAATATGTTAAAAAGTTAGAAACGTTAAAAGAAAAAACGGGGCTAGAAGAAGCGGTTAAATGTGGTATAGGTGAAATTAGTGGTCAAAAGACTGTAATTTGTGTAATGGATAGTAATTTCATGATGGGAAGTATGGGAAAAGTAGTAGGCGAAATGATTACGTATTCTGTCGAAAAGGCTATTGAATTAAATATGCCAATTATTGTTTTTTGTGCTTCTGGTGGTGCTAGAATGCAAGAAGGAATTGTATCTTTAATGCAAATGGCCAAAACATCGGCAGCAATTGCAAAATTAAATAAGACAGGTAACTTGTATATTTCTGTTTTGACAGATCCAACATATGGAGGTGTTACAGCAAGTTTTGCAATGCTTGGTGATATTATTTTAGCAGAGCCAAAAGCAATGATAGGATTTGCAGGACCTAGGGTAATTAAACAAACAATTGGACAGGAATTGCCAGAAGGATTTCAAACAGCAGAGTTTTTATTAGAACATGGATTTATCGATAAAGTAGTAGATAGAAAAGATATGAAGGAATGTATTAGCAGTTTAATAAAAGCACATCAAAAACAAGAAGTAAAATATAGAAAAGAAGAAGCTATTACAGAGGTGATTGCTAAAAAGAAAAAAGAGTTATCTCCCATAGAAAAAGTGAAAATAGCAAGAGATAGTAGTCGACCTACTTCGCTAGATTATATAGAATGTATTTTTGATAAATTTATAGAACTTCATGGAGATAGATATTTTAAAGATGATAGTTCTATTGTATGTGGAATTGGTAGTATAAATGGAAAATCATATACAGTTATTGGAGAGCAAAAAGGAAGAAGCACAAAGGAAAACATAGAAAGAAATTTTGGGATGCCGAATCCAGAAGCATACCGTAAAGCACTAAGATTTATGAAACAGGCAGAAAAGTTTAATAGACCAATTATTACATTTATTGATACAAAAGGAGCTTATCCAGGACTAGGAGCAGAAGAGCGTGGTCAAGGAGAAGCAATTGCCAGAAACTTAATGGAAATGTCAAATTTAAAAGTACCAATTATATGTATTGTCATAGGAGAAGGTTCAAGTGGAGGAGCACTTGCAATAGGGGTAGGAGATAGAATATTAATGCTTGAAAATGCAATTTATTCTATTTTATCACCAGAAGGATATGCAAGTATATTGTGGAAGGACAGTTCAAGAGCAAATGAGGCAGCAGAAAAAATGAAGCTAACAGCGAAAGACTTATATGACTTACATATTATTGATGAAATTTTAGAAGAACCAAATGGAAATGCAAGTACCAATATACAGCAAATGGCATGTAAAATAAAAGATAGAATACTTAAGCTAACAGAAGAGCTAGAAAAGCTAGATGATGCAACACTAGTAGAAAAGCGTTACGAAAAATATAGAAAAATGTAAGGGAAATGCTTAAGGGGTGCTCAGAGTCTTGAATTTTCATTGAGCACATGTTAAAGAGAAAAAGGAGAAGAAAAAAGATGATTTTAAAAGATAAAACAATTTTAATTATGGGAATTAGAAATAAGTGGAGTATTGCTTGGGGAGCTGCTATGTCTGCTTATGAGAACGGTGCTAATGTTATTTTTACATTTATGGGAGAAGATAATAGAGCAAAAGTAGAAGAGCTTATTTCAGAATTGCCAAATGCAAAGGCATATGAATGTGATGTTTCAAGTGATGAAGCAATTAAAAACACTTTTGAGGAAATAAAGAAAACTTATGGGAAAATAGATGGTATTTTACATAGTATTGCCCATGCTAATACAGAAGATTTACGAAATAACTTTATTAATACGAGTAGAGAAGGATTTTCACATGCGGTAGAAGTTAGTAGTTATTCTTTTGTAGCTATTGCTAAAATTGCAAATGAATTAGATATGTTAGCAGAAGATGCAAGTCTTGTTTCTTTAACATACCATGGTTCTACAAAGGTACTTCCTGGGTATAATGTAATGGGAGTTGCAAAAGCAGCGTTAGAGTGTAGTGTAAGGTATTTATCTGAGAATTTAGGTAGTAAAAATGTACGTGTAAATGCCGTTTCAGCAGGACCAATTAAAACACTTTCTGCAAAAGGAATTAAAGACTTTGGCAGTATTTTAGATGTGGTAGAAGAAAAGGCACCACTTAAAAGAAATGTAACAGCAAAAGAAGTAGGAGATGTTGTATCATTCTTATTTAGCAATATGGCCAATAGCATAACAGGTCAAATAATTTATGCAGACAACGGATATAATGTGATGGGAATTTAGTAAATTCCTTTCAAAAGAGCTTGCTTTCATAAATGGTATGTGATATAATAGTAAAGGCTTAAAAAAGCTTAAATGAATTTAATTATTTTGTAGACTATTTCCCTTTTATATACTCAGAAATGATAGAAGTGTCAATGTGTCAAAATATTAAAATCAAAACTAAGAAGGAGGTAGTCTATTATGGAAGATAAAACATTAGTATGTAAAGATTGTGGTGCAGAATTTACTTTTACAGCAGGAGAGCAAGCATTTTATGCTGAAAAGGGTTTCACAAATGAACCACAAAGATGTCCAGCTTGTAGAAAAGCAAGAAAAGAACAAAGAAGAAATAACGGATATAATAACTAAGAAATCGTTATTACAAAAATCCTGAAAATTTGATTTAACAAATTTTCAGGATTTTTTCTTATGAAGAAAAAGAACTTTTAGTATAAAAAAATAAGTTACATTGGAATATATGGTTAAAAGAATATAGTAGCTTTAAAATAAAAGGATGTCCAA
>CATKGX010000103.1 GCA_949747775.1 uncultured Clostridia bacterium
AAACTAAATATTAGAAATGGTGGGCGCAATAGGGCTCGAACCTATGACCTCCTGCTTGTAAGGCAGATGCTCTCCCAGCTGAGCTATGCGCCCATTTCCTTCGACTTGTTTAGTATACTAAATTTTAGATTAAATGTCAATACATATTTTAAAATTTTTTATATTTTTTTTACATTTTTTTATCTATTCGCTTTAATGCCTTCTATTTTCAATAAAATAGAACTTTTTAAGAATATCAATTCATTAAAAAGTTCTACTTTATTTGGTTGCTAGATACACCTTTTTAGCATTAATCTTATACTAACTTATATTATTTTAACAATTCTATTGCTTTTTTTAATTGTGTATCATTTTGCTCTGTCACTTCTTCTATTTCTTCTGGTAGCTCTACTTTGTAATCTGGTTCAATACCTACTTTGTTTATTTTATTACGACTTGGTGTACGATATTCTTCTGTTGTCATTTTTAGTCCGCTTCCATCTGACAATTTTGTTAATGTTTGAATAACACCTTTTCCATATGTTTTTGTTCCTACTATTTTGGCTCTGTTATTATCTTTAAGCGCCCCTGCTAAAATTTCTGATGCACTTGCTGAATATCCATTTGTTAATACAACTACTGGTAAATCAATTTCTTGTTCTTGCGTTGATTTTGTAATTTCTTCTTTTCCTTTTTTGTCTGTTGTGATTAACAAAGTATCTTCTTTATTACATAGCATTTCTAATATTCCAATTGCTTCGTCAACAACTCCTCCACCATTACTTCTAATGTCAATAATTAATGACTTAATATTTTGTTTTTTTAATTCCTCATATTTTGATTTAAATTCTTCTGCCACGCCACCATCAAAATCAATAATGCTAATATAACCAATTGTTTCATTAATTACTTTTGTATTAATATGACTAACAACAATTTTTCTTCTTTCTACTTCTAATGGTATTGTTTCTTCCCCTCTACGTATTTCAAGTTTTACTTTTGTACCAGCTTCACCTTTTATTTTGTTTGACATATTAGCTGCATTTTCAGCAGTTACTTCTTCTCCTTCTACTTTTGTAATAATATCCCCTGTTTTTATTCCAGCTTCTTCTGCTGGTGAGTTTGGCATAGGTTTTGATACAAGAATTTCCCCTGTACTATTATTAACAAGCATATATATACCAATTCCAACGTAATTTCCATATGCTTCATCTAGTTGATTGGACATTTCTTCTGGTGAATAATACTCTGTATATTCATCTCCTACTCCTGCTACATACCCTTTAATAGCTCCTTCTATCATTTTCTCGTCATCTAGCGTCCCTATATATTCTTTTTCTAACATTGTTCTAATTTTAGCTAAGGTTAACTCTAAACCTGAATTGCTTCCATTTGATGCAATTTGTTTTATATCTGTTGTACCAGTAATTCTTTGGTATATTACGATTGTTGTAATAATTGCTGTTATTAATGCTGTTATCATAATTAGCATTAATATTCTATAAACCTTTTGCGCTCTGTTTTCACTCATTCTTTTTAACATATCCTTACAAAAATATTTAGGTTTTTATCATTAAAAAGAAGATTCTTCTTTTTGATGGGAAAACCTATAAACCCTATTTATGGAACTTTTACAAAATTTAATGGATTTGCATAGTTACCATTAATTCTAACTTCAAAATGGCAATGTGGACCTGTTGAATTTCCTGTTGAACCAACTTCCATAATTAATTCACCTTTTTTTACTTGTTTATGTAACTGTGTTCTAACTTTTTGACCATGACCATATAAAGTTGTTACGCCATTGCCATGATTAATCATAACACAATTTCCATATCCACCTAGCCATCCAGCATACGACACTACTCCATCTGCTGCCGCTACAATTGGTGAACCATATGGTGTATTTCCAATATCGATTCCTGTGTGTTCTTTTATTATTCCTTGTATTGGATGCTCTCTAATGCCATAATTTGATGTAATATATGTGCCTGTTATTGCAACTGGCCATAGCATTTGTCCCCCTGTATATTGTATGTTAATATTTTGTGTACTATTCGCAGCCAGCCTAATTAATGTTTCTATTTTTGCCTGTTCTTCCTTGTATGTTGTAATTTGTTTCTGTATTTTCTTTTCTTGCTCATTTAATTTTTTTACTTCATTTTCTTGCATTGTAATTGAATTTTGTAAAACTACTGCTGTTTGCTCTTTTTTTGCTCTTAATATTTTTGCTTCTGTCTCTTGTCTTTCTAATTTTGTTTTTGTAATTTCTATATCATTTTTCTTCTTTTCTACTTCTTCTATTAAGTTGTTATCATATTCTACTAACTCTGTAATTAAGAAATAACCTGATATAAAATCTACAATGCTTCTAGAAGATAGTAGCACATCTAAGTAAGTGGTTTCCCCTGCTTCATACAAGGCTACTAATCTTTCTTTTAGCATTTCTTCTTTTTGATTATAATCTGTTTCTACTTCTGCCAATTGTTGTCTTGCTGTATCTATTGAAGTTTGTAATGTGTCTAGTTTTGTTCCTAGTTCACTTATTTGACTTTTATACTCTAATACTTTATCTTCTAATTCTTGTACTCTTACTAATGTTGCTGATAGTTCGCTTTGAACATACTCTAATTTTGTAGTAGATGTTTCAATTTTTTTGATTACTTCTTTTTGTTGTTTCTGTAATGTTTGATTATTTTGATTGTTTTGTATATTTTCTTCGTTTGTTATGTTCTGCGCAAATACAAAACTATAAAGCGGTTGTAATAATACAATTATTAAGAACATTGAAATTAATTTACGTTTCATATTTGCCTCCTTTTATTTTACCAAAATATTAATTGTGAATATACACTGTCTGAAATGTAATTTAATGGATTTACTCTTGTATCATAACCACCATCTAAACGTACTTCAAAGTGTAAATGTGGCCCTGATGAAATACCTGTATCTCCTGATGTCGCTATTGCTTGTCCTCTTTTTACGGTTTGTCCAGATGAAACATGATATGAAGATAAGTGTCCATAGCAAGTATATAAATTATTTGAATGCTTTATCATAATAAAGTTTCCATATCCAGATTGTTCACTTGCTGTTACAACATATCCATCTGCTGCCGCATAAACTGTTTGATAGCTAATTGGTATATCAACTGCCTTATGATTTGTTGATGCTCCAGCTGTTGGTTGATCTCTTCTTCCATATCCTGAACTAATATGGTTCCAGTAACTAGAAGATGTTGAAACTGGCCAACTTAGTGTTCCAGAAAAGCTTCCTGTATATCCTGAACCTCCAGAGCTTTGGTTTGCTTTTTCTAGTTCTTTTTGAATTTCCTTTTCTGCAGCTTTAATTCCTGCTTCAAGTTCTGCTTGTTTTGATTGTAGTTTTTTCTCTTCAGCAGATAATGAATTTACTTTTTCTTGTCTTTCATTTTTTTTGCTTGCAACTTCATTATTTTTTACTACAATTTCTCTTTTAGAAGCAGTTATTTCTGCTTTTTGACTTTCTAAATCTTTTTTTGCTTGTTCTATTTTTTCTTGTTGTGTTTGGATTGAATCCATCATTGTTTTATCTGCTTCTGCAAGCTCTGAAATCATGTAATAATTAGAAATAAAATTAATTACGCTATCTGATGACAATAGCATGTCAAGATATGTCATTTGTCCTGCTTCATATATAGCAACTAATCTTTCTAAAAAAGCTTCTTCTTTTTCTTTAAACTCTTTTTCTAGTTTTTTTATTTCTTTTTGTTTACTTGAAATTGATTTTTCTAAATCATCTATTTTTTTATTTAATTTTTCAATTTGAGATTCGTATTCTTCTATTTGCCCTTCTAATTCACTTATTTCATTTAACACTTTTCTTTTTTGACTTGTTACTTTATCTTTTTGCTCTTTTACATCTCCTAGTTGTCCTTCCAAATCGTTTTTCTTCTCTTCTGCTGTTTGTGCAAGTACAGGCATAGCTGTTGTTAAGATTAACATACCTGCTAATATAGCAGAAACTATTTTTCTTTTCATATATGTACACTCCTTATTTTATACTTCTAAGTATTTCCTCATTGATATTGCACTTCCGATTGTTCCTATTCCAATGCCTAGTATTAAATAAATTAGTATTAATACATTAAATGTATCTGAAAATTGTAGTAAGCTAATTTTTATCTCTTCTACAAATCCAACAGTTTGTCCTACTACATAGTTGTAACTTAATCCTAGTAAAGATACAGATAGTAATGCGGAAACCACACCTATTACAATACCTTCTACCATAAATGGCCATCGAATAAAACCATTTGTTGCTCCTACATATTTCATAATTGATATTTCTTTTCTTCTTGCATGTACAGTTAATTTAATTGTATTTGCTATAATAAATATTGAGATTAAAATTAATAATACTAATATAACTGCTGATACAGTTCTAACGCCATTTGCTAAGTCTAATAATTTATTAATGGTATCATCTCTTAGAGTAATACTTGCTACATTATCAAATGTTTTAATGGTTTGTTCTACTTCTCCCATTTTTGTTAAATCAGTTAAAGTTACTACATATGATGCTTTAAATGGATTACTTTTAGCATATCCTGCAAGTACCCCTTGTCTATCCTTAAGCCATGCCTTCATTGTGTTAAATGCATCCTCTTTTGTCACATGTTCTGCTTGGTTTACATATGGTACATTTCTAATTTTGATTCCTAATTCTGTTACTTGTTGTTCTGTTGCATCTGGGTTAATAAAAACTTGCATTGCTTGCTGTTCTTCTACTTGTTTCATAACCCCTTGTACGTTTTCACCTATTAAAAAGAAAATTCCAAATACAAACATTGTTGCACACATAATCATTAAAGAAGCTATTGTCGATTTTTTATTTTTTAATACATTTCTAAAACCTTCGCCTATTAAATATCCTAATACATTATATCTCACTATCATACCCACCTTTTTTATCATCTCTTATTATATTGCCTTTTTCTATTTGAATAACTCTCTTCTTCATTCTATCTACAATATCTTTTGCGTGTGTTGCTACAACAACAGTTGTTCCTCTTGCATTAATGTCTCTTAGTAATGTCATAATTTCCCATGCTGTATCTGGGTCAAGGTTTCCTGTTGGCTCGTCTGCAATAAGCATTGATGGGTTATTAACTAAAGCTCTTGCTAGCGCTACTCTTTGTTGCTCCCCACCTGACAACTCATTTGGATATACTTTTGCTTTATCACTTAGACCTACCAAAGATAATACCATTGGTACTTGTCTTCTAATATGTCTTGGCGTTGCTCTTACAATATACATAGCAAATGCAACATTTTCGTATACTGTTTTGTCTGGTAATAACCTAAAGTCTTGGAACACTACTCCCATACTTCTTCTTAGAAATGGCACTCTTTTAGGCTTTAAAAATGTAGTGTCTTTTCCATTAATAATAATATTACCTGAAGTTGGCTCTTCTTCTTTTAAAATTAGCTTAATCAAAGTAGATTTTCCTGAACCTGAACTTCCTACTAAAAACGCAAAGTCTCCTTTATCTATTTTAAAATTAGCATTATGTACTGCTTCTGTTCCTGTATCGTATGTTTTATTTACATTTCTAAATTCTATCATTTCTATCCTCACTATTTATCTAAAATATTACACCTTAATCATAACAATAATCCATAGCAAATGCAATACTTTTTTACTCGAAAAAACATTTATTTTTTTCCATTTTGTCTCTTTTTCTCGTGTCTTCTTACTTTTTAGCCCTTTTCCAATAGATGATATTTTTTTGATAGAATTTTCTCATATAGCATCATAAAAACCAAGAGATTATGCTTTTACTTTTTGGGCATAATCTCTTGGTTTTTACCTTACTTTTCTACACATTCCACAATTGCTTTTGCATCTATTTTATAATATTGCATTAGTTCTTCTGCTTTTCCTGAACGTCCAAATTCATCTTGTATTCCTAATCTTTTCACTTTGCTTGGATATTTATTACAAAGTACTTCACAAACTGCGCTGCCAAGTCCACCTATTACATTATGGTCTTCTACTGTTATGATTTGTTTTGTTTCTTTAGCACATTTTACAAGTAATTCTTCATCTATTGGCTTAATGGTATGAATGTCTACTACTCTTACCTGAATTCCTTTTTCTTTTAGTATTTCTTGTGCTTTTATACTCTCTGATACTGTTACGCCTGTTGCAATAATAGTCGCATCTGTTCCATTCCCTATTTGAATTCCTTTTCCAAATTCAAATTCTTGGTTTTCATCATAAATAACTGGAGTTGCTAAACGACATAAACGCAAGTATACAGGTCCTTCTATTTTTGATATTTCTTCTACTGCCCATCTTGTTTGTGTATCATCTGATGGACACATTACTTTCATATTCGGTAATGTTCTCATTAGGCTAATATCTTCTATCATTTGGTGTGTTGCTCCATCTTCCCCTACAGTAATTCCCGCATGTGTTGCACATATTTTTACATTTAGCTTAGGATATGCAATACTATTTCTAATTTGATCATATGATCTTCCCGCCGCAAATACTGCAAATGTGCTTGCATATGGTATTTTTTCAAATGTTGACAAACCCGCTGCAATTCCCATCATATTTTGTTCTGCAATTCCTACATTAATAAATCTATTTGGAAATTTTTTTGCAAATATTCCTGTTTTTGTTGCACTAGATAAATCCGCATCCAATACAACAATGTTGGAATTTTTTTCTCCCAATAAAGCTAATGCTTCACCATAGCTTTGTCTTGTTGCTATTTTCTTATCTATATTCAATTTTTATTTCCTCACTTTCCACTTCATATATCCATTGTTCTTATTTATTACTAGCCCATATATTGTGCTGTATCTAATTCCATAATTGCTCTTTCATATTCTTCCTTATTTGGTGCTTTTCCATGCCAGCCCGCTTCATTTTCCATAAAAGACACCCCTTTGCCTTTTATAGTACTTGCTATAATTGCTGTAGGAACTCCCTTTGTTTGTTTTGCAGTTTCAAATGCATCTATTAAACTACTAATGTCATGTCCACAGACCTTTATAACATGGAACCCAAAGTTTTTAAATTTTCCTTCTATATTATCTAAACCAGATACTTCTTCTATTTTCCCATCAATTTGTAAATCGTTATTGTCTAAAATAACACATAAATTATCTAATTTATTCTTGTATGCAGCCATACAAGCCTCCCAGATTTGTCCTTCTTCTATTTCTCCATCGCCTAGTAAACAATATACCCTGCAACCTGCTTCGTTCATTTTTGATGCTATTGCCATTCCTACTGCTGAAGATAAGCCTTGCCCTAATGAACCTGTTGTCATATCCACCCCTGGAACCTTTTTCATATCTGGGTGTCCTTGCAAATAGCTATCTAATTTTCTAAATCTTTGTAAATCTTTTTTGTCAAAATACCCTTTTAAGGCAAGAACACTATATAGTGCTGGTGAGCAATGCCCTTTTGATAGAACAAATCTATCTCTTGCCATATCATTTGGCTTTTTCGGGTCTATATTCATTTGATTAAAATATAGCACAGTTAATATGTCACTACATGAAAGTGACCCTCCTGGATGCCCTGACTGCGCCTCATACACTGTTTCTATAATGCTTTTTCTTAGTTCATTTGCCTTTTTATTTAATGCGTTTATATCTGTAATTTTCAAATTTTATCCCTCCTCGTTTGTTATGGGTAAATCATATCATAAGATGTGAAAAAAAAGAAGATATATTTTTGAAATAATATA
>CATKGX010000104.1 GCA_949747775.1 uncultured Clostridia bacterium
CGCTCTTACTCAAAATTATTGCTAATGCTATAATTAAGGCAATTGCTATGATAGTCATTCCAAGTAGTCCATAATATAATAAGTAAATTATTGATATTATATATTCTGTTTCTATCATAAGCCTCACCTCCTTATTGGAGGCAAACCACATCTGCTTATTCTCATTTCCTATTTTTCTATAATTGTATTATAAATTTAGTAAAAAGAAGAAAAGGCTGACTACAGTTGTAGTTAAGCCTTTTCCTCTTTTGGGATTAAATCCCCATCAGCATCATTGCGTGAATGTACTCCTGTTCCTCCGTTTTTGTCATGGAACCTTCATAGGAGCAGCAGCCACCATGGAAACCTTTGTCGAACTTGAGTTCTTTGCCAGTACTCAAAGTTACTGTGCAGTGTGTCGAAATCCGAGCAAAAAGTCTTGCGATAGGGCGGGTGTAAAGAGCATACATGTTAATTGCCATAATAAAATCCTCCTTGTTTTACAAAACAGTTTTTATGTTCAAATGATTAAAAATAACCTACTTAAATTAACATAAAATGCAAATTTCACACTTTTAAAATTTTAAAAATGGTATTTGACAAAATAAAAAAGTCTGTATAATTGTCAAATGCTTTTTTACTTTTTCTTTTTTGTATGAGCAAATGCTTATATTTTAATAGGTTAATCACTTTATATTCTCCCTAAAATTCACATAAACCCTATTTACATTATGTAAATTTTGTGTTATACTATTTATGTTCTTTAATATCATAATACTATAAATGGAGGTAAGCAATTATGTTGGAATCCATGAACAAAATGGTCGCAATGACCCAGAGTCTCTTTGAGGTAGTACCTCGGGAACGTCTGCAGAAATTGGCAAACAAAATTCTGATTAATCCTGTACGGCGGGCTATGAAGAAGATTGATCAGCCGGATGTGACAGAGACCCTTCAAAAATCAATTGATGATTTTTTTGATAGCTTCACCCCGGAGACACTGGCAATGGTTGTATTTGCTACCATTGCTCAGAGCAATCAATCAAACCAACTGCTTCTGTCTTTGGAGCTTTTGGACTCTTTGGATGATGTGAAGCCTATCATTGAAAAGTTCATCAGCGTCATCGAGAATCACGCACTGGCTATTGGCCGAGTAGTGGAACGCATGGTCATACTGGGGCATGAAATCGAAGCCGACATGCTTAGTGACGAAGATTAAGTCACCAAAAAAATATAGTATTAGAGAGGAAGCAGTTTGCTTCCTCTTTTGCTTTTTCTTGTGATTTTAAATGAAATCTTTCTAATTTGTATAGCATTTTATAACTACTGCTTATTTTGGTAATTTACACTCATTCGACTGTTATTCTAATTATATCCATCTTTTTTATGGTTCAGAACTAATTCTAATATAATGCCTCTTCCATCTTATGTCAGTTTTCATATTTTATTCTTAATCTTCTTTCCTATATGTTCCTATATGTTTCATAACGTATCCCTTTTCATTTTGTTCATCAATATTCTTTTATGTTTTTTCGATATTCTTCTAAAATTATAATCCACTTATAATGCAGTTTTAACAAATTTTTTTCAAAATAACTGACATTATTTGTATTTTATATTATAATTGCAATTAAAATAATTACAAAAGCAAAGGAGAAATTTTATGGTATATTATATTGGCAGTCTAATGCAAAATAAAAATGGTAGAGAATCTCTACATTTTTTTGATAAACTAGAACAAGATGAATATGAAAAATTGGACAAAGCATATCATATTTTAAAAGGATTTACTTCTATTTATCATTATTATAAAATGGTAGAACAAAATAGAAAAGAATTATATAAAGTCATCAAAAAAGCAAAAGCAAAAGATGAACTTACTTTTCATAATTATTCATTTTTCGAAAAAGATACAATATATGATATTAATCGATTAATTATTAATTTCGTTGGAATTTTCTATTCATATATTAATAATATTGAATATGAAATCAATCGTAAATTTAGCAAAAATTCTAATCAATATAAGAAATTTCAAGAAATTACTAACAGATATTTTGAATACAATTTTGAATATCGATTTATATATAAATTAAGAAATTACTGTATTCATCATGATTTACCAATTAATCATATAAATTGTACAATTGGTACGAAACAAAAAGATTTTGGAATTGCATCAGATATATTAATGCAACATCCTGAAGAATGGAAACATCTTGAAACCGATTTCATGAAAAGGAAATACATTTCTATTTACGATATCACTACTAATTTTAAAGAATTATTTTTTAACTTAAATAAAGAAATATCATTAATTAATAAAAATGAAATTGTAGATTCTATGTTATTATTAGCCAGATATATCTATGTACGACTTGATAACTCTTTGTTAATTGCTGCTGAATCAGAGTATAAATTAAGTGAGTTTGATAATGTTGTAATTGCTAATTTTTCAAAGGCTACACATGATACAGTACATATATTAGATGAGTTAGGAATTTCCTATAATATTAAATAAGCTTTGCAAAATATAAGTCTAAAAAAACTCCCCTTGTCTACTAGTTAGTAAACAAGGGGAGTTTTTTTTAGGTACTATTCTGTAATAACAGAACTTTGGGTTCCTTTTGGTATTTCTATATAGTTAAATGCTTCTTTCGCAATCCTTTCATAGTCTTTATCTCTCTTATCTCTAGCTCCAGGCGAATCTATATTTCTATATCTACTTCCTGTAAGTTGATCACTAAGTTTTGCCGATAAAAATTTTTCTTTCTCAAATTCTTCATCAAATGCCTTCGCAGCATCAGTTCCATTCGTCTGATAATAAATTTCTTTTATGACAGTCTCTGTTGGATATGCTATAAAAGAAATTAAATCATTATCTTTAACTGAATCATATGCTTTCCAGTAATCCGCCTCTGCCATTACGTAGATATCGCATCCTATGTCTTGTACCTTTATTACTCTACTTACAATATCTACTTCCTCTACCATAGGTGAACCTAAAAAGCGATTTGCCATCTGCTCACATGTTTCTTTTTGAGCTTGTGTGGTTGGATATACTCCGTTATTAGCTGTAATGAGCAGAAATTGATAAAACAGATTAGCATCAGCTGTTCCTTTTTGTGGGCAATATACCTTTATGGGTTTATCTTCGCCTCCAAAACAGGACCATGTTTCGTTTTTGATTACAGCATCCATTATCTTTTTAAAGTTAATGAATGCTCCATTTTCTTTATCGTCTTCATCTTCCTCATTTTCCCTTATTAGTAATCCACTTTTTCTATATTCTTTAAGGCTGTCATCACATCGCATCATAACTACCATAGGAGAGTATGCAATTGTCTTATACTCTCTATCAGGTTTTAAATTTGCAGCATCATCTGTCAAAAGAATATCCGCCGTCTTAATATCAGAATCTTCTAAAAAGTTTAGATTATACTTATCTGTTACTTCACTTCTTGTTTCCTTTTTTATCGTTTTCTCATATCCATCAATGTCTGTATAGATATTCAAAGTTCCCTTTACAATTTCCTCTGGCTTAGGGGCAATACTTTTCTCATATTCTCGATAAGTAAAAAATCCAAGTATCGCTAAAACAATAATCCACGCAATTATTCTTTTATACATCTTATTGTTCGCTCCCTTCTGATTTTACGAAAGAATAAAGTGTTTCTATACGAACTCTTAAGCTAACGTTTTCTCCTGCTTTTAAATAATTACAAACTTCTATCATTTTGTCGCCAAAGCTTTTTATTAAATTGGTAAATCCTTCTCTTTCCTTTGAATCTAGCAAATATTCTTCATATCGTTTTTCAAATCTTTCGCAGATTGTTAGGAATTCTGGCAGTAACATTTCAAACAAGTTTCTTATTTCTAATTCTTTGAAATGTTCTGGCTTTAAAAGGTCACAAACTTCGCTTAATGTTTCCACAAAAGCTTCATATTCTTTTGTGCTAAATTTGCTAGAAGTATCTTGTTCTCCTTCATTTTCACTTATCTGTTTAAATCTTTCTAGCAATTTCCTAACTTTCCCAACATTTCCTGCTTCTTCTTCCTTTATTCTCTGCTTTTCCGCCTCTATTTCCTTTTCCTTGGCTTCTTCTTTTTCTATTTCATCTTGTTTTATTTTTTCTTGTTTCTCTATACTTTTTTGTTCTAAATAGCCAAAGAACTTTGTAATAACTTTTCCTGTTCCAACAAATAAAATATCTAGCAAAGCCATCGTAGCTACCATTAGCCACACACTAAATATAGGTTTTCCCGTTATATACAGTGCTTTATGAAAAACTGTATAAATAAGTAGTATGGCTAAAATAGAAGAAATTAACTTGATACCTTTATATCTCTTTTTGCATTTCCATACGCGGTCTTCACATTCGTAACATCCAACGTATCCTGCTTTTTTGCAATATGTACAGTCTGGCTTTTCATAAAATTTTTTCTTTCTTTTTTTACTCACCTTGCTCACACTCCTATAGATGAATTTTGCAAAAAAGAAATATGAATTTTAGTTATCTTTCTTTGTGTGAAATATCTAAAATACCAATTGTACCTCCTTTAAAATTTTCAATGTGCAAATATGCATCTATTATATCACATTTACATAATGTAAGCAAGTAGAAAAAAACAAGTTCCTATTGTTAAATCTGCTATCTAACAATAGGAACCTTTTATAAAATGTAATTTTATTCCCCTCTACCTTCTGGTAAAGCATTTGGTTTTGTAAGTGTAATTTCTATTTTCATAATATATGAAATTGTTTTTACAAATTTGCTATTTTTAATACGTTGCCATAAGCTTGGTTTTACTTCTACTCTTGTTTCTTCAAAGTATTCTTTTACTTCTGGTCTTTCTTCTACAATTTCTTCTACTTCATTTACTTCTTCTACTAATGTTTCTTCTGGTGTTGGTATTAATTTTAATGCATCTGCTACCTCAATTCCAATGTAGCTTAATGCTTTTGATCTATCTTCTATTCTTTCCATATCTATTTCAATATGTAAGTTTGTTTCTAAGTTACCAATTCTTGCATTAATTAATTTTACTGCATCTTGATAGTTTTGTGATTTGTCAGATTTACTTCTACCAATAACTCCTAAAGTTTCCACGATATCTTCTGGAAATTGTGAAGAAACGTTTTTAATAGCTTCTTTCCAATTATCTTCTTTATTTTCTACTGCTATTAATGCATCTTTTAAACTAGCTGCTAATCCAATATTTTTTTCTCTTTGTCTAATTAATTCTTCTATTTTCTTTGTATTTTCTTCGAATTGATTTGTTGCATACTCAACTAACCCATAAGCTGCTTTATATACACTTGCTGGGAAGTTCTTCTTCTTTGGGTATTCTACTAAATATGTTTTAATTGATTCAATTAGATCTTTAAAATATGCATCTTCTTCTAATTGAATAATTTGCTTTTTGTTATTTGGATTAATTAGTTTTTGTACCCTATCAATATTTGATAAAATTTTTTCTTCCGTGATTACCATTCTCACGTTTACTATGCCAGATCTAGACATTGTAAACCCTACCTCCTTTATCCTACGTAATAAGCTTCCGTAGCACTTTTGTATTTTTAAAATCTGTATCAGATTTCTACTTTTTTTCTTATTTCATTACAATTTTATTACAAGTTTTTTAGAAAGTCAAGGGAAAATATGCATTTATTTGTCTTTTTTTAGTTCTGCATACCTTTTTATTTTCATCGTTGTCGTTTTTTCAAATTCATCATGCTTAATTTCAAGGTTTTTAATGGCTTTATATGAGGTTAATTGTTTGTTTACTTCTTTTATTTTGTCCCAAATAATCTTGTAAACTTGTTCTTCCGTAAGCTCTTTTCCATATTTCGCTTCTATTTCTTCTTCATTTGGAATCACCTTTACGGAAATAATAAGTTCCTTATCTTCTTTCTCATCTTTTTTTCCGTATACCATACATTCTTTTATTTCTGAAATATTAGAAAGCATAATTTCAATTTCTTCTGGATAAATATTTTTTCCATTTTGTGTTACAATCACATTTTTACATCTACCAGTAATATATAAAAATCCATCATTATCTAAATATCCAATATCTCCTGAGTGAAACCATCTTTCTCCATTTTCTTCAAAAATGGCTTCTTTTGTTGCTTCTTCGTCTTCATAATAGCCAAGCATTAATGTCTTACTTTTTATTAAAACTTCTCCTTCTCCATTTTCGTTTGGACTATCTATTTTAAGCTCAGCATCTACAACTGCTTTTCCTGCAGATCCCACTTTCGTTTGAAAATCTGGTGTTAATGCCGCAATCGGTGCTGTCTCTGTTAGTCCATACCCTTGTAAAAATGTAATTCCTATGTCTTCTAACCATTTTCCTATTTTAGTGTCAATTGGTGCTGCTGCAGAAACAATAATTCTTATCTTTCCACCCAAATTCTCATGAATTTCTGCAAATACCTTTCTTTTAATATCTACGCCTACTGTTTTTAAGGCATTTGTTACATGTATCATTGAATTTACTAAACCATCTTTTTTGCTTTTTTTAATATTGGCATTTATTTTTTTATATATGTTTTCTACTAGTAATGGAACTGTTAATACTGCTGTTGGGTTTGTCTCTTTTAAATCTGGAACAATATATTTTAACCCTTGGCAAATACTAATTGATGCTCCCATTCCAAATGGATATAAAAATCCAATAGATGATTCATAAGTATGATGTAATGGAAGAATCGACATTAATCTGTCATCTGCTCTTAAGTCTACATAGGCAGATGCTGCATTAATATTTTGTGCTAAGTTTCTATTACATAGCATAACTCCTTTTGCATTTGAAGTCGTTCCAGATGTAAATAGTAATACTTTAAATTCATCTGGATCAATTTCAATATTCATAAAGCTATTATCTCCATTTTGTACTAATGCTTTTCCTTCTTCTATTAAATATTCTATTCCTACAAATCTATTTTCTATGCTCGCTTCACTATTCATTTGAATAAAATATTTTACATCTGGCAATTTCTCTGAAATCTTTTTGATTACTTCTGCTTTCTTAGTAGAAAAAATAACGGCACTTGCTTTTGCTCTTTTTAATACATTTTCAATTTCATTTTCTGGTAACTCTTTATCGATTGGTACTGCTATTCCTGCTCCACATAGCATTGTCATATATGATACATACCAATAATGTGTGTTTTCTCCAATAATCGCAATTCTTGTATCTTTTAATCCTAATTTTCTAGTTAGTGCTGTTCCTAGTCCTATTACTTCATTTTTAAATCCGTTATATGTTGTTTCAATCCATTCTCCTTTTGGATTTGTTTTTTCTAATAGAAGTGTTCTGTCTGCAAATTCCTTTGAACTATGTACAAATACTTCTTTTATTGTATTAAAATGTGTTCCCTCATAATTTTTTAATTCTTTTTTCTTATTATTTTCTTGAGCCTTTTTTACTGCTTCATAATCTACATTTACTTCATCTATTTCTGATAGTTCCTTCATTTTAAATTTTGGAAATTTAAAATTTGGTATCTTAAAGTCTTTTAATATTCTCATATCTGATTTCCTCCTACTTTTGTTTCGTTAGTTTTTTAATAAATAAATTGTCTACTTCTGAAAATAGTTCTTCTACTTTTATATCCCCTTGATGTCTCATTTTGTATATAAAGCTCGAACAAATAAACCCAAATATTCCAGATGCAATGATATTTGGGTCTCCTGATATAATTTCTGCTTTTTCTATTCCATCTTTTACGATTTCTTCTATCATTTGAATATAGTCAAAAACGTGTTTTTTGCAAAGCTGACTTCTTTCATCATTTCCCCATATTTGGCTTAATATAATAGTCATAAAACTTTCATATTTAAATAATACTTTAATTTGAATTAAAACAATTGCTCTTATTTTGTCTAAAGAATGTTTTAAGTTATCTGTCTTAATACTAATACTATTTTTTAAAAGTTTTACTCCTTCTTCTACCAAGAATTCAAATATTTCTTCTTTACTCGAAAAATGATAATATAAAGTTCCTTTTGCTACTCCTACTGTTGCAGTGATTTCTTCTATACTTGTTGCATCATATCCTTTGTCTGCAAACAATTTCATTGATGTTTCGAATATTTTTCTTTTTGTTTTATTCATTTGTTCCACCTTTTATTTTAAATTTTATTATTTCTTTTTTCCATCTAGTGTATCAAGATTATCTAGTGCTTTTCCTGTTCCTAATGCTACACATGATACAGCTTCTTCTGCTATCATAACATTAATTCCAGTCTTCGCTTGTAAAAGTTTATCTAGCCCATCTACTAAGCAGCCTCCACCTGTCATATAAATTCCTCTATCACTAATATCTGCTGCAAGTTCTGGTGGTGTCTTCTCTAATACTGAGTGGACACTATCTACTATCATCATAGCTGGTTCTATTAGTGCTTCTAACATTTCGCTTGAATATACTGTAATGGTTTTAGGAAGTCCTGTTATTAAGTCTCTTCCCCTTATTTCCATTTCCATATCTTGTATTTTAGGATATACACAACCAATGTTAATCTTTAAATCTTCTGCTGTTCTTTCTCCTATCATAATATTGTGTTTCTTTTTAATGTATTTTACAATTGCCTCATCAAACTTATCTCCTGCTACCTTTAAAGATTCACTAACAACTGACCCTCCTAAAGAAATAACAGCTACATCTGTTGTTCCTCCACCAATATCTACTACCATATTTCCACAAGGTTTTGATATATCAATTCCCGCTCCAATTGCTGCTGCAATAGGTTCTTCAATTAAATATACTTTTCTAGCTCCTGCTTGTGATGCAGCATCTATAACTGCTTTTTTTTCTACCTCTGTTACTTGTGATGGAATACATATCATAATTCTTGGAGAAAAAATAAATTTTCCACAAACTCTATTAATAAAATATTTTAACATTTTCTCAGTAACTGTATAATTAGAAATAACCCCTTCACGTAAAGGTCTTGTTGCTACTATATTTCCTGGCGTTCTACCAAGCATTCTTCTTGCTTCTTTTCCTACTGCCAAAACTTCTCCTGTGTTGTTGTCAACTGCTACAACCGATGGCTCTCTTAGCACAATTCCTTTTCCTTTTACATAAGCAATCACTGTTGCAGTTCCTAAGTCTATCCCTATATCTTGCCCCCAATTAAACATTTGCATCTTTCCTTTCATATGGTCTTATATTAAATATTACATTTATATTTCATTATTATTACAGTTTCGTTACGATTATATTACATATTATAAAAAATATCAATTGTTTTTTCTGATTTTTATCAGATAAGTATCATTTTTCTATTGTAAAGCTATAAAGATGTAGCACCTGAAATCAAGTGTTTCAAAAAACAAACAAACTACCTAGACAGGTAGTTTGTTTGTTTTTTTGAAATTTTCTTTGTTTCATATTTATAAAAATTATTCACTTTATGTGTTAATCCTTTTTATCTGTAACTGTTACTACAAATCTTTCTACATAAGGATATCTAAATTTTGCTTCATAAGTTTTTGTCTCTTGTGGATTTAACGTACCTATTTCTATGTATTCTTTTCCTATATCTATATTGTGCTTTGTATAGAAGGTAAATGCTATGTACTTTCCTTCTATTTTATCTTCAGTTTGGTTTGTTACATTTCCTTTAATGTATCCATTTGCGTTTGTTTGTTTTGCTTCTTCTACTGTTACTTTAGGTTCATTTACTGCTATTTCATAATTATTTGTTTTCATATACATTGACTTAATACAAAAATATGTACATACACTTACAAATGTAATTAATAAAACACTCCAAAGAATCCATCTTTTTACATTTACTGTTTGAACCCTTGTCTCTACAAACCAAAAATCTGAATAACTCATATTTTGCCTCCATTTATGTTTTTACATTTTTCTAAATACTCCTATTACCTTACCTAGTATCTCACAATTTGGAACAATAATTGGGTCCATTGTACTATTTTCAGGTTGTAATCTTATGTGGTCTGTTTCTTTATAAAAAGTTTTTACTGTGGCTTCATCTTCAATTAATGCAACAACAATTTCTCCATTTGTTGCTGTGTTCTGTTTTCTTACTAGAATATAATCTCCATTTAATATTCCAGCTTCAATCATACTTTCGCCTCTTACTGTAAGCATAAAGCTTTCGCTATTTCCTACGAAATCAATTGGAATTGGGAAAGTATCTGTTACATTTTCTACTGCTAAAATTGGCTCTCCTGCCGTAATTTTTCCGATAACAGGAACTTCTACCATTTCTCTTCCACTATAAAATTCTTTTGTTTCTTGTTTTTTCTTTCTAGCAAGTGATTCTCCGTTTTCATCTCTTAATAATTTTAAAGTTCTTCCTTTTTGAGTTTCTTTTCTAATATAGCCCTTTTCTTCTAATTTTGCTAAATAGCCATGTACAGTTGCAGTAGAGCTTAGCCCAACTGCTTTACCAATTTCTCTTACTGATGGTGGATAACCATTTTTTTCAATTTGTTTTGCAATATACTTTAGTATTGATTTTTCTCTTTTATTTAAACCATCTTTTACTTGTTTGTGCTTCAAAATGCATCACTCCTATTTTCATTTTTTGTCATCATATCACACAAACAAAAAAATGTCAAATGTTTGTTTGACATTTTTTAATAATTAAACCTATCTTAATACGACATTTCCATTACTTCTCTGAACTCTTTAATATAAAAGGATTATTATAAGTCCCATCCCCACCATCTGCTATCAAATCATCTCTTAATTGGAATACTGCAAGAACTCCAGCAGTCCTAGATTTCGAGACATATGAATTCGTATTGCTACTCCAACTAGGATATGTTCTTTTCAAAATCAAATCACCTGAATTTATACTTCTATCTGGTCTTATGATTGGTATCCATATAGTTTCCGAAGTCACTGATGATGTAGAAAAGTATTGCCTCTCATATATTCCGTGTAAAGACGCCACAATCACCGAACTTCCCATGGATAATTAAGATCATGCAAAGACTTGCAATCTTCACCTATATCTGGTGCTTCTGAAGGATTCAAAAAATATTCTCCTGCTCCCATATAATGTGATATAAAACTACCATCCTTTTGGGTAAATAAAGCTCTAGCAAAAATAGCGAAGTCTGTATTTAATAACGATCTAGGTACTTCATTTATTTTTTCCCTGAAATTTGAAATTGTAGCATGTGTTTGGTTAACAGTTAATGATGTTTTTCCTTCAACACCTACAGTGTAATTCGTCACCTCTGAGAGTGTACAAGCTTCTATATGTTCTCTCTTACTTTTCTCATGAAGAATAAAGCATTTTAATCTATCCCCATCTGGTTTTTCATACCAAATATAAGTCCCCTCTCGTAAAGAATTTACCCCCAAAATTTCGGTAGTCTCCTTTTTTGATATACCATATTCATTACTTACTTCTACTTTGATTGTATATGTTTCATCTTTTGATATGCCTTCTATTGTAAAACTTGCACTTTCTCCAGCATATACTGCCTCTCCATACTCTCCTCCTACTATTTTGTAATAATATTTATATGTTGCGCCTTCTGTTCTTACTGCATCTACTTTTATAGTTAACTTCGTTCCTTCTTCATCTCTTTCTAACTCTACTTTCTTTATTCTTGGTGGTAATTGTTCCGCTTTTCCTTCTATGATGATTTCTACATCTTTTTCTCCTTTTGGTTCTATTAAAACACTATATCCTGTGTCTGTTATGACTGTGTTACTTCCATCTC
>CATKGX010000105.1 GCA_949747775.1 uncultured Clostridia bacterium
CCAAAAGTAATTTTTAAAGAAATAGATGGCGTAAAATGTGAACCAATGGAAAGATTAGTAGTAAATGTTCCAGATGATTGCATTGGAAATGTGATTGAAAAACTAGGTAGAAGAAAAGCAGAAATGCTTAATATGGAACCAGCAGAAGCGGGACATACAAAAGTAGAATTTAAAATTCCAGCAAGAGGAATTATTGGATATAGAACGGATTTCTTAACAGACACAAAAGGTGAAGGAACAATGAATAGTATTTTTGATTGCTATGAACCATATAAAGGAGAAGTACAATCAAGAACAAGAGGCGTACTAGTTGCATTTGAACAAGGAACTTCAGTAACTTATGGACTATACAATGCCCAAGAAAGAGGAGAACTATTTATTGGAGCAGGTGTAGAGGTTTATGAAGGTATGATTGTTGGAATAAACTCAAGAAATGAAGATATTTCAATTAACGTATGTAAAGAAAAACACTTAACAAACACAAGAGCTTCTGGTTCAGATGATGCCCTTCGTTTAGTACCACCAATTCAGTTATCTCTAGAAAAAGCAATCGAGTTTATCCAAGATGACGAATTAGTAGAAATTACTCCAAAAAATATTCGTTTAAGAAAGAAAACATTGGACAGCAAAACCCGTGAAAGAGAAGCAAGAAGAGCACAAGCGTAGAAATTTAATGGCTAAAAGAGTAATTTAAGAGAAATAGTTAAAAGATGTTGTAAATTAATGTGAATTAATGGAAATTGAAGTATAAAAGGAGTAGTAACTTCCATTTGCTACTCCTTTTTATTTTTAATAAAACAAAAGAGATACTTTCTTCCATTGTACCTCTTTCTAACGATATGACTTTTGCAGAACTTCAAGTCAAATTTAATATATTTATATTATATAATTTAATCGTATAAATTTCAATAGTTAAAAGCTGTTCTAAGAAGATATAAATGAATGAAAAAGAAAGAAGAGGAAAAGATGAACAAGATAGAATTAGAAAAGATAAAACAAAAAGCTTTAGAAGATAAAATTCCGATTATTATGGATGATACATTAGAAGTAGTAGATAAATTATTAACAGAAAAAAAGCCAATAAAGATATTAGAAATTGGAACTGCTGTTGGGTATTCTGCCATTTGTTTTTCAGAATATTTGCAAGAAAGTGGAAAAATAGATACTATTGAAAGAGAAGAAGAGAGAGTAACTCAAGCAAAAGAAAACATAAAAAAAACAGAAGTAGAAGATAAAATTAATATTCTATTTGGGGATGCGGTAGAAATTTTACCAACCTTAAATGAAAAATATGATGTTGTATTTATAGATGCAGCAAAAGGAAAATATCCATTTTTCTTAAAAGAAGCTTTACGTATGCTAAATGAAAATGGCATGATTATTGCAGACAATGTGCTATATAAAGGGTATGTAATGAGTGATTACAACAAGCATAAACAACGTACAGCAGTTAGAAATTTACGTGAATTTTTAAAAGAATTGCAAGAAGATAGCAGTTTAACAGTAGAAATTTTAGAAGTAGGAGATGGACTAGCTGTTGCTAAAAAAGTAAGATAGAATATAAATAAAAAGCGATTCCGCAGTATGCAGAATCGCTTTTGAAGGTCTAGCTTAGTCGTCGGACTGTTTGTTTTGGAAAGCGGAAACCAGAGGGTGATTAAAACCAGCAAAAGAGAAATCTTCTGCCAATCCTTCTTCCACCAGTTCCTTAACGTCTTCAGGGTTGCAAACTGACAGTGCCCTGTTTAGGCGGTTTTTCCAATCCCGTTCGTCCTGCTCGTGTTCCCAACGTGCCATGTTTTCGCCATAAGTGCTTTGCCGACGTGACATAAAGGATACCTCCAATAATTAATATATACATATAGTATAACATAAATCTGTTCTAAAGTCCAATTTATATTAGATTTTTAGCAAAAGACATAATTGTATCTATAACAAAAACAATGCCAAGCAGTTGCAAAGTATGTAGTTGCAAGCGATATGGTATTTTCGAAAGTAACGTGTTTAGCTTCTTTTTAAAATAAGGATAGATATGATTAATAAACAAAATTGCTGCAATTCCCCAAACAAAAGAATAAAATATACTAATTCTTCCATTTAAGTTAAAAAACTCGTTTGTATAATCCCACCATTTCATAGCAAAAAGTGCATCCATACCATAACTAACAGCATATTCAAATACAGAAAATATAATTGCAGCATAAACAAATAGTTTTATGCTTTTATTTTTATATTTTGTAAAAAACATAATTAAAATAAGAGCGCCCCATCCATAAATAGGACAAAGAGGTCCATATAAGAAACCACGTTTTGTAAAATGACCTAAGTTATAAATAGCATATAATGTTTCTAAAGTCCAACCAATAAATGCAAATAATAAAAAGTACATAAATAACGTGTAAGGTCTAGAAAGTCTTTTTCTATTTTTAGTCATTTGCTTTGTTTGAATTTCCATAGTTTATTTCTCCTTTTTACAATAAATATATTTTATCAAATTTGATGAAAAAAGTAAATTGG
>CATKGX010000106.1 GCA_949747775.1 uncultured Clostridia bacterium
ATACGTTCTAACAAAAGAAGAAGGAGGACGTCATACACCATTCTTCAATGGTTACAGACCACAATTCTACTTCAGAACAACAGACGTTACAGGTGTTATTGACTTAGCAGCTGGAACAGAAATGGTTATGCCAGGAGATAACATCGATATGACTATCGAACTTATCACACCAATCGCTATTGAAACAGGACTAAGATTCGCTATCCGTGAAGGTGGTAGAACAGTAGGTTCTGGTGTAGTTTCAGAAGTTATTGAATAATATATAGTTTATATATAGTAATAGCAAGGGTTACAATATGTAACACCTTGTTATTTTTTTAGAATAAATATATAAACATAGACTTTTCTATCAAGGAATAGAAGAGTAAAGATATTAAGAATATAGACACATTAGGAAAAGAGGACTGTTTAGAACAATCCTCTTTTTTGATTGACTTTTTTTCTGCTCCATTATATAATAGCATTGGATTAAATAAGAAGGAGAGCGTGTTTATGAAGCAAATTAAGAAAATAGGATATACAATAATGATACTAGTGGCATGTCTTTTTATGTTTTCAAATATTGTAAAGGCAGCTAATGTAAAAGTGACAACAGACACACTGAACTTAAGAGAAAAACCATCTACTGATTCAGATATCTTAACACTACTTTCAAATGGAGATAGTTGTGAGTTATTATCAGAAGAAGGAGACTGGTATAAAATAAAGTATAACAATTATACAGGATATATTACAAAAGAATATGCTAAAAAAGAAGGGACATCTAACACTTCAGAATCTTCTGAGAAAGATACAAAAAATGAACCAGAAGATAAAACAGAAAATAATCCAATTCAGCCAGAAGAGGGAGAAAAAGAAGAAGTTGTAGAAGTAACAGGAAAAATCTCAAAAGATACAAATGTAAAATTATTGCCTCTTGTATATTCTTCTAATATAGAAACATTAAAGAAAAATACAGCGATAACCATTATTACAGAGACAAATGGATGGACTTATGTGGCAACAGATGCAATGACTGGATGGATTAGAACAGATTGTATTACAGGTAAGAAATCAGTAACAACAGGAAATACAAATAACAATACAAAAAAACCAGAAGATAATCAGACAACAGGAAGTAATACAGACAATAAAGCAAACAATAATGCAAATGATAATAAAATAACTTCAACAGACAGTGAATATAAAGAAAAAACAATGTATACAAATGATGCATATGTTAATTTAAGAAAACAAGCTAGTACTTCATCTGATATACTAATGACAGTAGAAATTAATACAAAATTAATAGTAATAGGAGAAGATGGAGACTGGTATTTGGTAAAAACAAGCGAAGGAAATGCATATGTTTCAAAAGAGTTATTATCAGATAAGCAAACAACAACTTCAAGAAGTTTAGGACTTAGAACAGAAGAAGAGAAGGAAAAGCAAACAGTACAAAATACGAAAAGTACATCAAATAATACAGTAGATAAAGTAGCAACAGTTACATCTTCTAATTCAGATAAAGGAGACAAAATTGTAGAGTATGCAAAGCAGTTTTTAGATGTACCTTATGTATATGGAGGAGCAACTCCTTCTGGATTTGATTGCTCAGGATTTACCATGTATGTATACAAAAAGTTTGGAATTTCTATGGGACATGGGGCACAAATGCAATCAAAAATAGGAAAAGCAATTAAAACAGATAAAACTTCAGCAAGTAGTTTAAAGAAAAATTTACAACCAGGGGATTTGGTATTTTTCTTAGATTATGAAACAATGGATGAGATAGGGCATTGTGGGATATACATCGGAAATGGTAATTTTATTCATGCTTCATCAGGTTCAGGATATTGCGTGAAGATTAATAGTTTATTACCAGGGGAATACTATAATACAAGATATTGTGCTGCAAGAAGAGTAATATAACGAAAATTAAATACGGGGGTTAAAGGGAAAAGAGGTTGTATGTTAAAAAGACCAGTATGTTTAGCCACCGTATTTTTGATAATTGGGATGATAATAGAGCTATACTTACAAATAAGTATAGCTTTTTTGGCACTGTTTGGATTATTGATAGGAGCTTTATTATTTAAAAAATTTAAACAGATGCAAATTTTTATTTATACAGGGATATTAATAATGGGTATGCTAGTTATTCATATTGTAGACGTTAATTACGAAATAGCATATAAAAATTTATTAAAGCAAGAGTCAAATGAGATAGAGGCTATAGTGGTATCTGATAGAAAGGAAAAGCAATACCAGTATGTATATGAGATAGAGATAAAGCAGATAAATGGTAGTACAAAAAATAAAGGGGATAAGTGGCTATTAAATGTAAAAAAGGGAAAAATAGGTTCTTTAGAATATGGGGCTTGTATATTATTTAATGGGAATTTTGAAATACCTTCTGGTGCTAGGAATGATAGGGGGTTCGATTATCAAAAATATTTAAAGTCAAAAAAGATTTATGGAAATGTTGTAGCACAAGATAATGTTAAAGTAATATCTTATCATAATTGTTCTTGGCTTTGTAATACTGTACATATGGTAAGAAGTAATATGACACATCAAATAAAACGACTACTTCCAGAAGAGGTATGTGGGTTATGTATTGGAATACTAACAGGGGAAAAAGAAGGAATTTCAGAAGAGATAATAGAGTGTTTTCAAGAAAGTAATTTAATACATATGCTTGCTGTATCAGGAGCACATATATCATATGTTATACTAGGAATATCAACACTATTTCGTAAAGTACATAAGAAAATAGGAAAAATTTTTACCATACTATTTTTATTATTTTTTATGAGTCTAACGAATTTTACTCCATCAGTACAAAGAGCGACAATTATGTCTATTCTTACCTTAGTTTCAGGATTAGTTTATCGAAATTCAGACATTTATACCAATTTAAGCTTTTCTGCATTTATTATTCTATTGTGTAATCCATATGCTATTTTAGATATAGGTTTTCAATTGTCTTATGGGGGAACCATTGGAATTGTACTTTTGCATTCAAAGATATCAAAGTGTTGGATACAGGTATTTCATTTAGAAGAGGCCAAGAAAGAAGACAAATGGACTACAAAATTAATTAGATATATGGCAAGTCTAGTAACAGTAACCATTTCTGCAAATCTCATATTAATTCCCATTATAGTATTTCAGTTTCATACAATTTCATTCACTTTTTGGATTTCTAATCTTTTAGCAAGTCCGCTATTAGGCTTCATTATTATATTAGGCTTTATTGTATATGCAAGTTCTACGGTCTGCATAGAAATAGCAAGTGCTTTAGCGCTCCCTTTGCAATATAGTTTAAAGTTATTAATTGGAATAGCAGAATTTTGTTCAAAACTTCCCTTATCATCAGTTATAGTAAGAAGTCCTTATACAATAGAGATTTTTATTTATTATGGTATGGTATATGGTGTGCTATTTCATTATTGGGATTTGAAGAAATATGTTCAATATGCAAAACGTGTTTTTATAAAGAATATAAAACAAAGAAAGATAGGTAATAGATTAATAAGTTTTGTATTAATTTTGGCAATGATGATACTATGGATATTTAAAATAAAAGTAAATCAAAATTTAAGAGTTCATTTTGTGGATGTAGGACAAGGGGACTGTATGATTATTAGTACACCAAAAGGCAAGAATATTTTAATAGATGGTGGGGGCAGTGATAACGATAACTTTAATGTTGGAGAAAAGACAGTATTACCATATCTATTAAATAGAAAAATAATGACTATTGACTATATGATGATATCTCATTTTGATAGCGACCATGTGGGGCGGATTGCTAACAATTATGGAAAAAATAAAAGTAGAAAAAGTGCTGATTAGTAAGCAGGGGAAGAAGAGCCATAATTATGAAAAATTTAAAAAAGTTGTAAGCGAAAAGAAAGTACAAATCATGGTGGTTCAGAAGCGGAGATACAATAGAGATTGAAGAAAATTTAAATATTTCTATTTTGTGGCCAAAAGAAGAGCAAATAAAAGCAAATATTTTAAACAATAACTCAATTGTAGCAAAATTAAGTTATAAGAATTTTTCAATTCTACTAACTGGAGATATTGAAGAAATTGCAGAGAAAGAGATTTTAAAGGAATATGAAAGTACGAGTTTGCTAAAAGCAACTATTTTAAAAGTGGGACATCATCGGATCTAAAACATCTAGTACACCAGAATTTATAGAAGCAGTAAAACCTAAAATTGCTTTAATAGGGGTAGGAGAAAAAAATACGTTTGGACATCCCAATAAAATAATAATAGAGAGATTAAAAAAATTGGGGGTAAGAATATATAGGACAGACGAAATGGGAGAAATAAGTATTAGAGTAGATAAAAATGCAAAAGTAAAGATAGAAAAGTTCATACAGTGAAAGTACAACTAAAAACAGTTGCATAAAAGTAAAAAACATATCATCAAAATTACAAATTTTATTTGTTAATTTTAATGATACGTTTTTTATGATTTATTTAAAACTAGGTCAATAAATTTCTCTGTTGCAAGTGTATTAATAGTAGACTTTAGAGTAACTAAACCGTAAATTTCTAGTCGGAATTTTTTCGCAGATAGGAATAGGATATAACTGCTGATTCTCAAGTTCGGATGTAGCAAATTCTTTGGTAATATATGAAATTCCCATTCCTATTTTTGCAAAGTCTTTTACTAACCCATAACTAACAATATCAAACTGGGGATGAAATTCAACATCATTTGCTTTCATAACATTGTTAAGAAAGGACCTGGTGTTAGAAGGTTCTTTTTGTGTGATAATAGGGTAATTCATTGTTAATTCTTTTAGTGAAATTGGTTCGGTTATTTTAGTTTTGTATGTTAAATTTCCGAGCAAAGCAATCATGAAGTTTAGCACAAGGTGTTATATTCAAGGCACTATCAAGTTTCATAGGAAGATTGACAATTAAAAAGTCAAGGCTTCCTTTTTTTAATAAAGAAATCATATTTTGGGTTAAATGGTTTGTAATGGAAATTTCAATTTTAGGATATAGAGTATGAAATTTTTCAATATAAGGAAGTAGAAAATATCTCGTAATTGTGCTACTTGCTCCAATTCTTAAAATTCCAGTTTCTAAGTTATTTAATGCAGTAAGCTTATGTTCGCCATTAAAAAAACTTTCAACACCATTTTTTATGAATTCAAAAAATACTTTACCATTTTCAGTCAAACAAACACCCTTGGGACTTCTATTAAAAAGAGTAATTCCAAGTTCCTGCTCCAATTTTTGAATTGATTTTGTAATAGCTGGTTGTGAAATATATAGTGAATTTGCAGCTTTACTAATACTACCGATAAATCGCAACATAATAAAATATTTTATAAGACTCAAAATTGATATTCATAACATATAACCACCGTTCATAATAAGTATTACTAATATATATTTGAATTATATCATTTGTGGGTATATAATTCAAGTATCAAAAGAAAGGAGTGAAAATATGCGGGTAAATGATTATTTATCGGTATTGATGTGTCAGCTAAATATGACATTGGACTGTAACAGCAAAGATGAATATTTGGTTGAAACAGAAAGTGTTTATGAACAAATAGGGAAGGCATTTAAGATAATGCAAGATAAACAACCAGATGTTACCTTATTTCCAGAAATGGCATATGTTAAAGCATTTGAGGAAGAATATAAGCGTTTTTCCAAGCAAGGGAAAATAGTGGCTGCTGGAAGCTATTATGAAGATGGAATTAACAAGACAGTTGTTTTTCAGGATGAGAAAAAATATGAAATTCCAAAGAGCTATGCTTCAGGGGCAGAGCCTATGACAAGGAGAATTGCCTATATTTCGCCAGATGAATTTTTGGATGTAGAACTAAAAAAACATGAATTTGAGGTAAAAGGTAAGAAAATTTATATTTTTAATTGTATGGAGTATTATCATTTGGCATATTATGTAGCAAGAAGTAGCAAGTATAATGATAATTTATTTGGGATTTTTACAATTTGTTCTAATTCTAATACACATGTTTTTGAAGAAGAGAGTATAGCACTCCATAATCATAATGAAAGCATATATACATTTATGCTAAATTGCATTAGTACTTATAGGGGGAAAAGCTATGGAGATGGACAAAGCTATATTTATGGGCCAATTTCGATTCATGAAAAAGAATGGTTGGAAAAAGAGGGATTTATGGTGAAAAGAAATCCAATGCATATTTTATCTTTATCAGGTCAAGATACCGAGTATGCTTTCGGAGAATTTATATGTTCTGAAAGGCTTAGTCGTTTTGGAAGAAGTGATAAATATGTGAATAATCCAAGGGCAATCGAAATTAGTACTTAAAATAAAGAATGGAGGTAACAAATATGGGCAAGAAAATCATAATTACATCAGGACCAACAAATGAAAGAATTGACTCGGTAATGAAGATTACCAATATGTCGACAGGTGCTTTAGGGTGCATTATGGCAGAAACTTTACTAGAAGAAAAGGAAGCAGAAATTGAAAAAATTTTTTATATTTCTACCAAGATGTCGTATAAACCTCGAGTTGAAAATGCAAAGATAGAATATGTAACAGTTGAATCTACACAGGATTTGATTGATGCATTGAAGGACATTTCTAGTAAGCATAAAATTGATATTATGATTCATTCAGCGGCAGTAGGTGATTATGCGGGAAAATATTCTATAAGAGCAGAAGATCTTGTAGATGAAATCTGGGATACCATTCAAAATGTTCCAGCAAAAGACATTACAAAGGAAATGTTAATAAAGATTTTCGAAAATCCACGTAGTATTGCAGATAATAGTGGGAAGATGTCATCATATGAACCCCATCTAATGACAATGCTAACACTTACTCCAAAAGTAATAGGGATGGTTAAAAGACTGGCTCCAGAAGTAAAACTTGTTGGATTTAAGTTGCTAGATGGAGTGACGAAAGAAGAGCTTTTAAGAGTAGCCACGAAACTACGTGAAAAAAATAATGCAGATTATATTGTTGCAAATGACCTTTCAAAGATTGGAAAAGGAAAGCATTGGGCAATGATAGTAGGAAGCAATGGTGTGGTTTGCGAATGTGAAACAAAAAAGGAAATTGCCAAAGCAATAGGAAAATTAGTGTTCTAAAACTTATCTGTGAAAATGAGTGCAGTATTTCTGTGCTCATTTTTCTATTGTAGGAAACTAGCAAAGTATGATATACTATAAGAAAAAATAAAGGAAGCCAAAATGAGAACAGAATATATAAAAGTAGAAAAGATAAATGAAAGAATTCAAGAACTAGGAAAGGCAGTTATAAGTGGAAAAAATATTGTATTTCCAACAGAAACAGTATATGGAATTGGAGCAAATGCGTTTGATGAAGAAGCTTGTAAAAGGATTTTTGAAGTGAAAGGAAGACCAAGCAAGAAGCCATTAATTGTATTAATTCAGAATAAAGAGATTTTAAAAGAGATAACTTGCCAGATAGGTGAAATAGAAACAAAATTAATGGAACTATTTTGGCCAGGACCATTAACGATAGTTTTACCCAAAAAGAAAGGATGCAGCATATCAAATATTGTAACCGCTGGAAAAGATGAAGTTAGTGTTCGTATGACTAGTAGTGAAATAGGAAAAATGCTAATACAAGAATCAGGAGTACCAATTGTGGCACCAAGTGCTAACTTATCTGGTAACCCTACTGGTACAAAAGTGCAAGATATTATCAATGAATTAGGAAATAAAGTAGATTACATGATAGCAGCAGGAGACATTAAAGATGAGATGCCATCTACTTTGGTAAAAGTGCAAAATGGTACTATATATATATTAAGACAAGGAAAAGTAACGAAAGAAGCCTTAGAGCAAGTAGCACCAGTAAAAATAATTTGATTGATTGTATAATTTTTTGAAAAAATTCCCATAATATGATTAAATAAAATTTTAAGACAAGATAGGTGAATTAAATGGGAAAAAAGTGGATTATTGTAGCAGTGATTGTTGCAGGTATTATAATGGGAGGAATATTAGGAATTTTCTTTTTAGGAAGTAATGACATATCAAATACCAATATGATAGATACACAAAAATTAGCAGATAAGCAAAGTGTATCAGAAGCAAAAGAAAGTAGTGTGAATGAAGTCGTAGAAACGTCGTCTTTAAAAACAAATATCTCGCCAAATGCAATTATTATCGAAAAGAGATATTATAAAGCATGTGACCATCTAATAAGGGAAGTCGTGGATATTCCAGAAAGTTTGGTAAATAAAAAAGAAGATGATGTTAAAGCACGTTACAAAGAGTGGAAAGTAGAAGGATATTCTCCAACAGAGATTGTAGTGTATAAGGAATTTAAGGGGCTTTGCAATGAACATTATGTCGTAAAAGAAAATAATGGAGTTATTGGTATTTTTGTACAAGATGAAAATAATGTACTAGAATGGCAAGAAGATACAGAAATAGTAACAAAGTATTTGCCAGATGAAGACTTAGAAAATTTAAAAATTGGAGTTAAAATAGTAGGGAAGACGAATCTGAGTACTTTTTTAGAAGATTATGAATAGATTGACATAAATGCTAAAAGGTGATATAATAAATCCAGTTTTTATTACATTATAAGGAGAGTAGAATATGCTAGACATCATGAACAGACAGCAGTTCGAAAAAGCGTACCATCAAGCACTAGAAAGAGCAAGTAAGATAGAAGAAAAGCAAAAGGAAACCATGCAAGAGGACCAGAAAGCTAGTATTGAAAGGCAGATGAATTATACTTTAAACAATTGGCTTCTGAATCCACATAACTATGAGAAAGCGACACTTAAGTGTCCAATTCTGCTAAGGGAAAAGATGTCATCAGACCTTGCAGAAGGGCTTAAACAGATGGGGTGGAAGGTACAAAGTAATGGCTATGACAAATATGAAGGAGAATATTCATATACAGTAATGAAAAAGTAAAATTTCAAAATGTAGATATACTCTTCTGACCAGTAACTAAAATAAGAAATTGGTTAAAACACAAAAAAAGCACTATTCTAAAGTGCTTTTTTGTGTTTTATTTTTGATTCTCTATTTTTAAATTCTCTTTTTTTAAATATCCTTGTTGATAAAAAGTTTTAAAGTACATGGCAAGAGAAAATAAAGTAGCAGCTAATGCCAAGTAGTATAAATACATATCAAACTGTGGTAATTTGGTATGATGGATTAATAGTGAATTCCAATAGGTAATAAAGAAAGAACATACAATTGCCAAATAAAATAATACTGTAGCGAGCTTTCCAAACCATCTACTAGAGACAACAAGTTCTTTTCCATATAAGAAAGAAGCACCTGCAATCATCACAAATTCTTTTACAAATACAACAATTAACATCCAAAGTGGAATGATGTCGTTAAAGGTTAATGCGGCTAAAATTGAAATTTGAGTTGCTTTGTCTGCTAATGGATCAATTAATTTTCCGAAAGTTAGAAATACAATCAAATTTTCTAGCAATAATACCATCTAGTACATCTGTTAAACCAGATACAGTAAGCATTATAAATGCAGCAACATAACTACCTGTAAAGATAAAGTATAAAATAAATGGGATTAGTAGAAAACGAATCATTGTTAAAATATTTGGAACATGTTTTATCATATTTATCCTCTTTCTAATTATCTAATTTTACTTCAAAATTTAATGTGTTTTGGTTATTTATTACCATAATCGTTTGGCCATTTTGCAATTCACCAGTTAAAATCATATCTGAAAGTTCATCTTCAAGATATCTTTGAATTGATCTTCTTAAAGGTCTTGCCCCATATTTGATGTCTGTTCCTTTGCTAAGTAAATATTTTTTGGCGTCTTCAGATATTTCAAGCCTAATATTTTTATTTGCTAATGCAAGTTTTGTATCTTCTAGCATTAATTCTACAATTTGCATTAGTTCTGTTTCGGTCAATTGCTCAAAAGCAACTATTTCATCAATTCTATTTAAGAACTCTGGTCTAAAAGTTTCTTTTAAGGCATTCATCATTTTACTATTGTCTATTTGTGTTCCACCAAATCCAATTGAGTTCGTATTTAAAGTAGAACCAGCATTTGATGTCATAATAATAATAGTATTTTCAAAACTAATGGTATTTCCTTGGCTATCTGTTAATCTACCATCATCTAATACCTGTAGTAAAATATTAAATACATCTGGGTGTGCTTTTTCAATTTCATCTAGCAGTATAATAGAATATGGATTTCTTTTTACTTTTTCTGTTAGCTGACCTGCATCATCATATCCAACATAGCCTGGAGGAGAACCAATTAATTTAGAAGTAGAATGACTTTCCATGTATTCGGACATATCTATTCGAATAATAGCATTCTCATTTCCAAACATTTCATATGCCAAACTTTTTGCAAGTTCTGTTTTACCAACACCAGTAGGACCAACAAAGATAAATGAAGGTGGTCTTTTGGTACTTTTAAGTCCTGCCCTATTTCTTCTAATTGCACGTGCTACTGCTTCAACAGCAACATTTTGACCAATTACTCTTTTATGCAAGTTGGTTTCTAGGTTTAATAGTTTTTGTGTTTCTGCTTCTGTAATTTTTTTAACAGGGATTTTAGTCCAACTTTCAATTACTTCTGCGATATCTTGAACAGTTAGTTCTTTTAATTGTACTTTTTGTGAAAGAGTTGTTATTTTCTCTGTTAAAGCACATTCTTTTGTTTTTAATTCAGCAGCTTTTTGATAGTCTTCTGTAGAATCAGCTTGTGCAGCTTCTTCTTTTTCTTCTTGCACTTTAGCAAGTTCATTTTTAAGTAATTCTAGTTCATATAGTTCTTTATTATTTAAATTAATACGAGAGCAAGCTTCGTCCAAGATGTCGATAGCTTTGTCAGGTAAAAATCTATCATGAATATATTTTTCTGACATAATAACAGCTTGTCTTAGAACATCAGTTGATATTTTTACTTTATGAAAGTCTTCATAATATTTTTTTATGCCATCCAAAATATCAATAGAGTCTGTAATAGAAGGTTCTACTACCATAACAGGTTGAAATCTTCTTTCTAAAGCACTATCTTTTTCAATGTATTTGCGATACTCTTTTAAGGTTGTTGTTCCAATGAGTTGTATTTCTCCATTTGATAGTGATGGCTTTAAAATATTAGCTGCATTCATAGAATGTTCAGCATCTCCAGCACCAATAATATTATGAATTTCATCAATTACTAGAATAATATTTCCTAAAGCTCTACATTCATCAATAATTGATTTTAGCCTTGATTCAAACTGACCTCTAAACTGAGTACCAGCAATAATTGCTGTCATATCTAACAAATACACTTCTTTATTAAGCAGTTTAGCAGGAACTTGGTTTTGAGCTATTTTAAGAGCTAAACCTTGAGCAATAGCTGTTTTACCAACACCTGGTTCACCAATTAAACAAGGATTATTTTTAGAACGCCTATTTAAAATTTGTATCATTCTTTGAATTTCTTTATCTCTACCAATAACAGCATCTAATGCATTATTTTTAGCCTTTTGTGTTAGGTTTGTTCCATAAGTTTCTAAAGCTTTTCTTTTCTTAGCTTTTTTATCTACTTTCACTTTTTTCTTTTCTGTTCCAGAAGAATTAGATTGAGAATTGTTTTCCTCGTTTGAATTCATACCAAACATATTAGAAAAGATAGAACCTAAAGGAATGGCGCCAAATTGCATTTGTCCTTCTTTCATATCATCATCTGCGTTTTCGTCTTCCGAATTAACACTTTCCAAAACACTAGTAAGGTCTTCAGGTAAATCTTCAAAATCCATATGGTTAGACATATCTTTAAACATTGATTCAAATTGTTTTGTCATATTATTCAGGTCAGATTCAGATAAATTTGCTTGTTTCATTAAATTGTCAAGAGGGTTAATTCCTCTTTTTTTAGCACAGTCATAGCACAAACCTTCCATTGAAGTATTGCCATTTTCGTCTTGTTTATTAATAAAAACAACAGCATTGTTTTTATTACATTCAGAACATAACATATATATAAATCTCCTATTCTTTTTGCAAAAATGAAAGTGCAGTTCGATTATTTTTGCTTATATAATTTTACGTAATATATCATACAGCAAAAGTGCGAAATAGTCAACAAAATAGCAAAATTCTTAATAAATTCTAGGATTCATTTATAATCATGATGTAAGTCATCACTTAAAAAAGATAATAATGTCGTATTAGAGGTAATTTCCCAACACGACATTATTACTGAGGGATATTTACAAAACGAAATTCCAATGATACAATATAACTTACAAACAATCCAAAAGGACACAAAGATATGGAAGATTTTGAGAGCATTTTGTATGTGATATGCTAAATTTAAAAAGATAATATGATAAAAGATAAGGCGGTAAAGATATGAAAACACCAAAAACATTATATATATTAATCGGAATATTTTGTTTATTTGCATTAATTGCTGGAATATATGCACAAACAATAGAAGGAAAAGGGAATAATCCTACTAGGCCAAGTAAAGACAAAGATGAAGTACAAGAGCCAAAAGATGCGGCAACAATAAAAGCAGAGTTTCAGGAGTTATTTACCAATACGCTTAACTTAAATGGATTTGACACAACAGGAATTATAAAAACAAAAGAAGACAAAGAAATTGTTTATACAGCATATGATTTAAATAGAAATGAAGAAGCATACGAGCTTCATATTAAAGTTCCAGTTGTCAATATAAAAAATGAAGTGGCAAATTCTTTTAATACAATTACACAGTCTGTCTTTGTAACAAGAGCCAACGAGGTACTTTCAAAAACAGATACGACATCTAAAACAATTTATAGCATTGATTATGTAGGATATGTGAATGGAGACATTTTGTCTTTGGTTATTAAGTCAACATTAAAAGAAGGAACAAATGCACAAAGAGTAATGATACAAACATATAATTATGATTTGATTACTGGGCAAAAGATTAGCTTAAATGATATCATTACCAAAAAAGCCTTCAACAAAGAAGAAGTCAATCAGAAAATAAAGGCAGTAGTAGAAGAAGCAGACAAAGAGGCAAAAGCAATACAAAATATGGGATATACAACTAGCTTTTCTAGAGATTTAACGAGTACAATGTATACAGTAGACAATAGTACTACATTTTTCTTAGGTGAAAATAATAAGCTATATGTGATTTATGCATATGGAAATCAAAATTTTACTTCAGAAATGGATATTGTATTATTTGAATAGAGGGGAAAATAAATGGCAAAAAAATTATTAATTACAGAGAAACCTTCTGTTGCAATGGAATTTGCAAAAGTTTTAAAAATAAATGGAACAAGAAAAGATGGATATTTAGAATCAGAAAATTGGATTGTAACCTGGTGTGTAGGACACTTGGTTACAATGTCATATCCAGAAAAATATGATGAGAATTTAAAATTTTGGAGACTAGATACGCTTCCTTTTATGCCAAAAGAGTATAAATATGAGGTAATTCCTAATGTACAAAGACAATTTGATGTAATTACTGGATTAATAAAAAGAGACGATGTAGACACGATTTATGTAGCGACTGACTCTGGACGTGAAGGAGAGTATATTTTTAGATTGGTAGAAAAGCAAATTGGAATTAAGAAGCCAAATCGAAAAAGAGTATGGATAGATTCCCAAACAGAAGAAGAGATAAAACGTGGAATAGAGGAAGCAAAAGATTTAGCAGAGTATGATAGCTTGTCAGATTCTGCTTATTTACGAGCAAAAGAGGATTATTTAATTGGAATTAATTTTTCAAGGTTACTTTCTATTATTTATGGAAAAAGAGTAGCAAAACAGTTAGAAGAAGACAGAATATCCATTTCAGTAGGAAGAGTTATGACGTGCGTTTTAGGCATGATTGTTTTTAGAGAAAGAGAAATTAGAAATTTTGTTAAAACACCTTATTACAAAGTAATTGGTGAGTTTGGAGATGAAACAGATTCTTTTAAAGCAGAATGGAAAGTAAACGAAAAATCAGTTATGTATGAATCTCCAAAACTATATAATGAATCAGGATTTAAAAAAGAAGAAGAAGCCAAGAAATTCATTAGCACATTTCAAAATAAAAAAGCAATTGTTAGTGAAATAAAAAAAAGTAAGTCAAAAGAAAATGCACCTCTTTTATTTAATTTAGCAGAGATTCAAAATGAATGTACAAAAAGATTTAAGATAAAGCCTGATGAAACATTAGATGTGATTCAAAACTTATATGAAAAAAAATTAGTAACTTATCCAAGAACAGATGCAAGGGTACTTTCTACAGCAATTGCGAAAGTTATTTCTAAAAATTTGAATGGAATTGCAAAAGGGTATCAAGATGAAGAAGTACAAGGCTATGTTAGAAAAATGGCAGAAGAAAAATATAAAACAGATTTAAGTAAAACGAAGTATGTAAATGATAGTAAAATAACAGACCATTATGCGATTATTCCAACAGGGCAAGGGTATGAAAACTATGATAAACTAACTGACTTACAAAAGAGTGTTTACAAGGTAATTGTAAAGCGTTTTTTGGCAATTTTCTATCCACCAGCAGAATATCATAAAATATCGGCAACCATTTCTATTGAAAATGAGCAGTTTTTGGCAAATGGAAAAGTTTGTACAAAATTAGGCTATTTAGAAGTGTTAAAAGAAAGAAAAGGAAATAGCAAAATAGTGCAAAACAGTGAAAAAAGTGTGGAAACTGTGGAGAATGCAGCACCAAAATCAGGCGATGATGGAGATAATACGAGTTTAGAGATATTATCAAAGCTAAAAAAAGGTGAGGAGATGAAAATGATTAATTTTGAAACAAAGACTTCGGAGACATCTCCTCCATCAAGATACAATTCAGGTTCTATTATTTTGGCGATGGAAAACGCAGGTAAGTTAATTGAAGAAGAGGAACTAAGAGAGCAAATAAAAGGAGCAGGAATTGGAACAAGTGCTACAAGAGCAGAAATTATGAAAAAACTAGAACGTATTGGATATATAGCAATTAATACAAAAACACAAATTATTACGCCAACAAAAAAAGGAGAAGCAATTTATGATGTAGTATACCTTTCTATGCCAGATATGTTGAATCCAAAGCTTACTGCTAGCTGGGAAAAGGGCTTAGATATGGTGGCAAAAAAAGAAATTAATGCAGAAGAATTTATGAATAAGCTAGAGGGATATATTCATTCTAAAGTAGATAAACTGGTTGTAAAATGGTAGAAAGGATAAGATAAAATATGTTATTTAGAAATACCTATTTGGAGATTAATTTAAAAAGTATCGAAAAAAACGTAAGAAATTTAATGGCAGAGTATTATGAATATAAGCACCATATAGGCGTTGTAAAAGCAGATTGCTATGGACAAAGCAGCATTAGAACTGTAAAGGCAATTATAAAAGGTGGATGCGATTATTTAGCAGTTGCAACTTTAGATGAAGCCTTAGATATCAGAAAGAAAATAAATGAAATTCCAATATTATGCTTAGGAGTAGTGCCAAGTGCATACATAGAAACATGTATGCAGAATAATATTACGATTACCATTAATAGTTTAGACTATTTAGAAGAGGTACTACAGCAAGAACCAGAGGGACTAAAAGTGCATTTGAAAATTGATACAGGAATGCATCGTCTAGGAATTGAAAAAAATGAAGAAGTGCTAGAGGCGATTGATAAAATAAAGAAAAGCAAAATATTATTAGAGGGAATTTATACACATATCTATCAAGCAAGAGATAAAGAAAAATATTTAAAACAAATAGAAAAATTTGAAGAAGCTTTAACAGGAATTGACCTAAAACAAATTCCAATAGTACATATTGCAGCAAGTGAAGCACTAACCCTTTATGAAAAGCCAAAATTTGTTAATGGATGTAGATTAGGATTAATTATGTATGGTCTTACAAAAGTAGAGGGGTTAAAATTAGATACCACAGCTAGGCTAATGAGTGAAGTGCTACAAATTCATAGGTTGCAACCAGGGGAAACAGTAGGATATGAAGGAGCATTTAAGGCTGAAGAAGAAACGAAAATAGCAGTAATAGGAATTGGGTATGCAGATGGTATTATTAGAAAAAATACAGGAAGAGATGTGTACATTAATGGAAATAGATATCCAATAGTAGGAAATATTTGTATGGATATGCTATTTGTTAAAGTAGACGATGAGGTAGAAGTGCATGATACAGTATATGTATTGAAAGATAATGCACATATAGAAGAAGTAGCCAAGTATTTAGATACAATTTCATATGAAGTACTATGTATGATAGGAAAACGTGTACCAAGAGTTTGCAAAGATTAAATAAACAGATAAGCAAATGAAAGAAAAAACGATGAATAATATAAAAAAGATAAATAGAACGGTGAAGAAGACATTATGTTATTAAAAGGTAGTAGAAGGGGGAGGCTTTGAAATTTTAAGGCTTTTCTTTTTCTGTTTAAGACGAAATAGCAGGAGTTTATAAAGAATAGTTACATTTTTTTTGCCAGATACATAATATATAGCATAAAAAGTTTACGTTAAAGGGGTGAAAGAAATGCCTAATTACATCATAGAAGGTGGAAAAAGGTTAGAAGGAGAAGTGGTTGTGTCTGGTTCTAAAAATGCATCTTTACCAATTATGGCTGCAGCTATTTTAAATGCAGGTACAACAAAACTATATAATATACCGAAAATTAGAGATACTAGAATTACACAAGATATTTTAAAGTTTTTAGGGTGCAAAGTAAAAAGAGGAAATGACAAAATAGAGATTCAAGCGAAAAATATACATAGGAAAGAAATACCAGAAGACTTAATGCATCAAATGAGGTCAACAGTCATTTTAGCAGGTGCGTTATTGGGACGTTTTAAAGAAGCAAAGTTTTCTTATCCAGGAGGATGTGACATTGGAGCAAGACCAATTGACCTACATTTAGAAAGTTTTAAAAAATTAGGAATAAATATTACAGAAGAGGGTGGATTTATTGTATGCAAGTGTGATAAAATAATGGGGGCAAAAATAGACTTGGATTTTCCAAGTGTGGGAGCGACTGAAAATATTATTTTAGCATCGGTTTATGCAGAAGGTGTTACTAAAATTACAAATGCTGCAATGGAACCAGAAATAGTAGATTTAGCAGATTGTTTAAACAAAATGGGTGCTAAAATTGAAGGTGCTGGAACCAATGTAATACAAATAACAGGAGTAAAAAGACTAAAAGATATTAGCTATACAGTTATGCCAGATAGAATAGAAGCAGGAACATTACTTTGTATGATTGCAGCAACTGGGGGAAAGGCAAAACTAAAACAGGTTGTGCCAGAACACATTAGCCCAGTATTAAATAAATTAAGAGAGTGTGGCTGTAAGATAGTAGAAAGTAAAAACGAAATAGAGATAGAAGCACCAAAAAAATTAAAGCCTGTAGATATAAAAACAATGCCATACCCAGGGTTTCCAACAGATATGCAATCTGTATTTGCGAGTATGCTTACAACAGCAAAAGGAACTTCTATGATTATAGAGAACATATTTGAAAATCGATATCGCTATATTCCTGAATTAAGAAGAATGGGAGCAAAAGCAGTCATTGAAGGCAAAACAGCAGTAATTACAGGAGTTAGAAAATTATCTGGTACAACAGTAAAAAGTACAGATTTAAGAGGCGGAGCTGCACTTGTGACTGCAGGGCTTTGTGCAAAAGGTAAAACAAAGGTAACAGATATAGAATATATACTAAGAGGTTATGAAAAGCTAGAAGAAAAACTAACAAGTTTAGGAGCAATTATTTACAAAGAAGAAGGTGAGTAAATGGCTAAAAAGACAGAAGAAGAATCTTTCGATTTATATGATTTAAAAGAGAAAAATAAAAGGAAAAAAAATGAAAGTAAAAAAAAGAGTCAAACAAACAAAAAAAGTAAAAAATCAAGTAGACAAATAGAAAAAAGAAAAGAAGAAAATACAAAAGATGAAAGATTTAATTTTGATGAAGAAATTATTATTGGGCTAAAAAGAATTGATGATGGAAAAGAAAAAGTACAAAAAAGTAAAAGCAAGAATGGAAAAGAGAAAAAGAGAAAAATGGACAAGCCCCAAAAGCAAAAAGAGCAAGTTCCAAAAGAGTCCATAGAGAAGAGAAAACCAATTGAAAAAACATTAACCAAAGAACAAAGAATTGCAAAGCAGAAACAAAAAATTGTATTTAGGTTTATCAAGTGGACTACTTTATTATGTATGATAATAGGAGCTGGAATATATGCATTATTATCACCTATTTTTAATATAAAAAGGATAGAAGTAGTAGGAAATGTAAAACTTTCGAAAGAAGAAATTATTAGTTTGTCTAAAATAGAGCTAGAACAAAATATGTTTTCGTATCAAACAAAAGAAGTAATCAGCCATATAAAAGAGAATGCATATGTGGATCGCATTAATGTAAAAAGAAAAATTCCAGACACAATAGAACTTATTATTTCTGAAAGAAAAGCGAGTTTTATGATAGCATTTGCTAATGCATATGCTCTTGTTAATAATCAAGGATATATATTAGAAATTGTAAGCAAAGAGCAAGAGTTGCCTTTGCTTGAAGGAATAAAAACAGAACAGGAACAAATTCAGGAAGGAAATAGACTTTGCATGGAAGACTTACAAAAATTAAGTGATGTATTGCAAATTATGGAATCAGCAACAAGTAATGAAATCAATAACTGGATTAGTAGTATTGATATAACAAATACAGATAATTATATTCTAAAGTTACAAAAGCATAAAAAAATAGTACATTTGGGAGATACATCAGATTTAAGTACAAAAATGTTATGGATTATCGAGTTTAGTGAAAAAGAAAAGAATACACAAGGAGAGATTATATTAAATATAGATATAGATAAACCAATTTTTAGAAGAAATGTGTAAAAGGAGAAAAAACGTGAACAAAAAACAAATTGGAATTACATTAGGAATTATGTGTCTTATTTTAACATTTGGAGTTACATTGCAAATTAGAACGATGAATAGTGCAAGTTCTACTGCATCTCAAACATTAGCAGACAATGAACTAAGAGATAGTGTGCTAAAATGGAAAGAAAAATATGACAATATATCGGAAGAATTAAAACGAGCAGAAAAGGTATTAGAAGGAGTTAGACAAACAGCAACACAAGACAATGTTACAGCATCAGCAAAAGAAGAAGAACTAAAGAAAAACCAAACAATGCTAGGATTAACAGACGTAAAAGGAAGCGGAATTGTAATTGAGTTACAAGATGGAAAACTAGATAATAGTTTTCTAACAATAGCAGAGCCAAGTAAAGTACTAGTACATTATGAAGACTTGCTTTCTTTAGTAAACGAACTAAGAAATTCTGGGGCAGAAGCAATCCAAATCAATGGACAAAGAATTGTTAATACTTCAGCAATTACATGTGAAGGAACTGTTATTAAAATAAATGGAGAAAGAATAGGTTCTCCTTTTACAATTAAAGCAATAGGCTCACAAGCTTTATTATATGGACAAATTACAAGAGAAGGTTCATATTTAAATACAATGAAAGATACAGGAGTAGATGTTGTTAGTGTAACACAAGAAGATGAAATAACCATTGAAAAATACACTGGAACCATGAACTTTAAATATATAAAATCAGTAAAGTAGCCTTAGTTAGAAGGGAGATAAATAAATGAAAAAAGTGAAATTAAACAATATGGCTGTGTCCTTTGTTATGTTTATAGTGTGTGTATGCTTAATGTGTGTTATGTTTATGCAATTTAGAACAGTAGAAGAAACAGATATTACAGATATAAAAAATATGAGAGAAGCGGAACTTAGAAAATCTTTAGCAGAATGGAAATCCAAATATGAAGAAGTAGAAGAGCAGCTCAATAATACAAATCAAAAGATTAAAGAATATAATGAGAAAATCGGAAAAAGTGAAGAAGCAGCAGAGCTAATTGATAAAGAACTAGAACAATCTAATTTAGCAGTAGGAAAAACGGATGTAGAAGGAGAAGGTGTTGTTATTACACTGAAAGACACAGAAGAAAAAGATGTAGAAGGATGGGATTTATTAAATTTAATAAATGAACTAAAATATGCAGGAGCAGAAGCAATTTCAGTAAATGATGTTAGAATTATTAATACAAGTGAAATAGCAGACTTAGGTGGATATTCATATATATCAGTAGGACAACAACGTTTAGAAGGTCCATATGTAGTAAAGGCAATTGGAAGTCAAGCATATTTAAGTAGTATTTTAAACTTAAAAGATAGTGGATATGTTGATCAATCAAAAAGTAGGGGAATTGATGTAAAAGTTGAACCGAACAAGAAAATAGAAATCCCAAAATATAATGGGGAAATGGCATACAAGTATTTAAAAGTAGAGGAGGAAACAAAATGATTATTGTAGCAATTATATTAGGATGCATTGTAGGAGCATTAATAGGAATGAATAGTCCTATTATACCATATACATATTCAGGCTATTTGGCAATTGCAATTATTGCTGCATTAGATTCTGTTTTTGGTGGGATTTCATCAATATTAAACAAAAACTTTGATTTAAAAATTTTTGTTTCAGGTTTTTTTGGAAATGCAATTCTTTCTATTTTGCTAACATACCTTGGACAAAAATTAAACGTAGATATTTATTTAGCAGCAATCGTTGTTTTTGTAGGAAGAATGTTCAATAATTTAGCAATTATTAGAAGATATTATTTAGAGAAATTTGTAAAATATAGAAATAGCCAAAACAAGAAAAAAGAACAAATAAATACAGATAAGTAAAGACAAAAGGAAATGGATATTAGTATTTTTACAATATAATACAATATGACAGAATTGTTACAAAAATGTTACAAAAATATTACAAATCCTATTGACTTTTTTATCAAATTGTAATATTCTAAGGGAAATGAAAAAACGAAAAATTACGGATGTAATTTTAAGTAGAAAAGGCATTAATATAGACTAGTAAATGGAGGAGTGAACTTTGGCAATCGGAGATGTAATCGTAGGAATGGACATTGGTACTTCAAAAGTAAGTTTGGTTATTGGAGAAGTCAATAATTTTAATCAAATTGAAGTCCTATGTACAACAAGTTGTAAGTGCTCTGGTATCAAAAAAGGAAAAATTATTAATGAAGAAGAAATAGCAAGCGCAATCTCAAAACTAATAAAAGAAGCAGAAACAGAAAGCGAGCTAACAATTAATTCAACCTATTTAACAATACCAGGTAAGTACGTTACAATTGTACAAAACAATATTTTAAAAGAAGCCAAGGATAAGTATTCAGGGATATCTACAAAAGATGTATATTCTGGATTGTCACAAATAAAAGATATAGACGTTCCAGAAGGAAAACAAATCATTGATATTGTTACAGATGAATTTATATTAGACAATGGAAAATCTGTACAAGATCCTGTAGGAAGTTTAAGTTCAAATTTTACAATTAAAGCACAAGTAGTTTTAGCAGATAAAGATTATATGAGGCAACTATCAAATATATTCAAAAAAGTGGATATTGATATTGATGGATTAGTACCAGTAACACTTGCTGAAAGAAGCTTGGTTTTAGATGGAAATGAATTAAACGACAATGTAATGCTATTAGATATAGGTGCAGGTAATACAGATATAGGTGTATTTGAGGGATTAGCATTCAGCTACACAAATACGATACCTCTAGGTGGAGATAACATTACAAACGATATTGCATTGGTACTAAATATATCAGAAGAAGAAGCTGACAAATTAAAAAGACAATATGGACTAGCATTAAAATCTTTTATTGATAATGATAATGAAATTTTGTTAAATACTTGCAAAGACGACAATAAGAAAGTGATTAAAAGCTCAGAATTAATTGAAATTATAGAAGCAAGAATTGAAGAAATTTTTTCATTAGTCAATAGAGACATTTCAGCGCAAGGAATTAAACAAAGAATTAATAATGTTATCCTAACAGGTCAAGGAATTACCAATATAAATAAAAGTGATGTTGCTGGAAAAATCATATTAAATATACCAGTAAAAATCTCTACAGGCAGGGCAATTAGCACTGTAAGACCAGAATATAGAACAGCATATGCATTAGTAAGATATATTGCATCAAGACCTTTTGCAAAAACAGTTGCAAGTAGTATTGACTCAAATTCAAAAGAAAATATCTTACAAAATATCATAGAGAGAATAAAAGAATTCTTCTATTCGTAGAAGAAAATGTAGAAATAGAAAAATAATAAAATTTAGAGGAGGAAAAACTTTATGATGATGGATAGTACAGACGAAAACATAATGTTAGATGGAGCAGCTACAATTAAAGTAATTGGTGTAGGTGGCGCTGGAAATAATGCAGTTAATAGAATGGTGGATTCAGGAATAAAAGGTGTAGAATTTATTTCTGTTAACACAGATAGACAAGCTTTAGTTCTTTCAAAAGCAGCATCAAAAATTCAAATAGGAGAAAAGATTACAAGAGGTCTAGGAGCAGGAGCTAACCCAGATATTGGAGCACAAGCAGCAGAAGAAAGTAAAGCAGAAATAGCAGAAGCACTTCGCGGAGCAGATATGGTATTTGTTACAGCCGGAATGGGTGGAGGAACAGGTACAGGTGCTGCACCTATTATTGCACAAGCAGCAAAAGAAATGGGAATTTTAACAATTGGTGTTGTTACAAAACCATTTACATTTGAAGGTAAGAAAAGACTATCACAAGCAGAACGTGGTGTAGAAAGCTTAAAAGGAAAGGTAGACACATTAGTTGTAATTCCAAATGATAAATTACTACAAGTAATTGATAGAAAAACTTCAATTGTTGAAGCATTTAAAATGGCAGATGATGTATTAAGACAAGGTGTTCAAGGTATATCAGACTTAATTGCAATACCAGGTTTAGTAAACTTAGACTTTGCAGATGTTAAAACAATTATGCTAAACACAGGAATGGCACATATGGGTGTAGGTAGAGCATCAGGAGAAAACAGAGCAGAAGATGCAGCAAAACAAGCGGTACAAAGTCCAATGCTTGAAACATCAATTGAAGGTGCAAGAGGAGTTATTATTAATATTACAGGAGGAAATAACTTAGGATTACACGAAGTTAACACAGCAGCAGAGCTAATTCAACGTAGTGTTGATCCAGAGGCAAACATCATCTTTGGTGCAGTTATTGATGAAAGTTTGGATGATGATGTTGTTATTACAGTTATTGCAACAGGTTTTGAAAAAGAACCAGGAAGTATGTCAAATATTCCAGTAGGAGAAATTATTGACAAAGCTTGGGATAAAAAACTAAATTCAATTCCAACACCAGTAGATAATACAAATTCAGCTGACAATTTAGACATTCCATCATTTCTAAGAAAGAATAAAGGGATGAATAAATAAGAAAAAAGATATATTCAGAAAGAAATAATCTAAAATTGTAGATTATTTCTTTTTTTCGTGCCCAAGATATGACAAGTTTTGAAGGACATTCGTTGTACAATATAGCATGAAAATAACAAAGCAATAGGAGATAAGATGACAATTTATTTAGATATTGTTTTAATAGAAAACTTATGTATGAACTATATTATTTTATTTGCAACAGGTTTTATTATGAAGCTAAAATTACATCATATAAGACTTGCTATATCAGGATTATTAGGAGGAGCATATGCAATTTTAACATATATACAAGTTTTGCCACTATTCTCTACTATGGGAATAAAAATTCTTCTATCTGTGGCAATGGTATATATTGCATTTATGCCTAAAAATGTAAAAGCGATGTTAAAACAATTAGTCGTTTTTTACTTGGTTTCATTTGCAATGGGCGGTTGTGCTTTTGCACTGCTATATTTTGTAAAACCAGAAGATATTTTTATGAGAAATGGTGTATATATAGGAACATACCCATTAAAAATTGCTCTTTTAGGTGGAATTGTGGGATTTGTAGTAATGTATATTGCATTTAAAGTACTAAAAACAAAGATGAGTAAAAAAGCACTTATTTATGATATAGAAATAAAATTAGAAGAAAAGAGTGTTACATTAAAAGCAATGTTAGATACAGGTAATATGCTAAAAGATCCAATAACAGGAATTCCAGTTATTGTAGTGGAAAAGTCAAGTCTTTACGAAATATTACCCAAAAATATATTAGATAATGTAGAAAAAGTGATAGGAGGTGAATGGCCAGAAGATGAAGAGAGTATGAAATACAGAGCGAGATTTCGAATGATACCATTTCGCTCCATTGGAAAAGAAAATGGAATGTTATTAGGGTTTAAAGTAGATGAAGTTAAAGTAATAACAGATATAAACGAAATTAGCCATAATAAAATGGTAGTATGTATTCATCAAACAAAATTAACAAAAGCAAATACATATTCTGCTTTAATGGGCTTAGATATGTTAGAAGGAGGAAAAGAAAATGAATTTATTGCAGATGTTAAAATATAGTATTAACACAATATATGTAAGATATATCGGAAATGATGAAGTGGAAAATTTACCGATTTATTATATAGGAGGAAGCCAAACCTTGCCACCACCATTAACCAGTGAAGAAGAAGCGAAGCTTTTAGAAGAGCTTGCAAAAGGCAATGAACAAATAAGACAAACATTGGTGGAAAGAAACTTACGATTAGTGGTATATATTGCAAAAAAATTCGAAAATACAGGAGTAGGAATAGAAGATTTAATTTCTATTGGAACAATAGGATTAATGAAAGCAATTAATACGTTTAATACAGATAAAAAAATAAAACTAGCAACATATGCATCGCGTTGCATTGAAAATGAGATATTAATGTATTTAAGAAGGAGTAATCGTATTAAAGGTGAGGTTTCTATAGATGAACCATTAAATCAAGATGGGGATGGAAATGAATTGCTATTGTCAGATATTCTAGGAACAGAGCCAGATGTTACTTCTAGAAGGCTAGAAGATGAGGTTGATAAAACCTTGCTTCGTGCGTCAATTGAGAAATTAAGTAATCGAGAGAGAAATATTATGGAATTAAGATTCGGATTTATTAGTGGAAATGAAAAAACGCAAAAAGAAGTTGCAGATATGCTTGGAATATCACAAAGTTATATTTCTCGTTTAGAGAAGAAAATTATAGGAAAGATGAAAAAAGATATTATGAGTAAAACAGGATAGTAGCTTTGAGGAAACAAGAAGAAGGATTTGACATTTGATGTCAAATCCTTCTTTTTGTTTGAAAGTTCTTTATTTATATAGTATTACTTGTATAGATAATTTTGTGGGTTTAATTCAACTCCATTTTTAATAACTTCAAAATGTAAGTGGTTACCTGTTGAGTTACCTGTTGAGCCAACGGCTGCAATAACATCACCAGCATTTACTTTTTGTCCCTCTTTTACATATAGTTTACTACAGTGCGCATAATATGTTTTTATACCACTACCATGTGATATTTTAACAACTTTACCATATCCACCACTAGTTCCTGCAAATATGACAGTACCACTTGCAGCAGCTTTTATTTTTGTTCCTTTTGGTGCGCCAATGTCAAGTCCTGTATGACCATAACTTCTAATACTTTCTCTATTTCCAAATCTGGAAGTAATAACTCCAGATACTGGCGTAACACTTAAAGTAACACCATTTAATGAAGCTACTTTTGTAGTAGTTTTAGAAGTACTACTACTTGTATTACTAGAAGAGCTTGTATAAGAGTTTCTAGTTGCTTCTTCCTCTTTGGCTTTAACTGCTTTTTCTTTAGCATCTAATTGCTTTGTAAGATTTGCTTTAGCAGTCTTTATTGTAGTAACACCTTTTTGGTTGTCTGTAGTAAGCACTTGAGTAACACCTATTTTAGGTTTAATTGTTTTAGCGTATTTTTGGGTTAATGATTTTACTAAATTTTCAGCTTCTTCTAAGTTCGTAAGTAATTCTTTTTGTTTTCCATCTATTGTCACAGCATATAATTTATAAGTTGTTTCTGAACTTTCTTCAATTTTGGCTAAAATTTCTTCATCTTTTGTCGTTTCTATTTTATTTACAAATGTTACCTTATATTCTGGCATTTGTGCAATTGTTGTATATAACTTGTTTTCTTCTTGTTTATTGATAATACCCTCAATGGATTGTTCAAATTTCTCTTTATCTGAAATGTATCCTAAACTTTCTCCTGCTACAGAGATTTCACATACTAGTTTGTATTTGATTAAGATCATTCCTACTATGATAAACAGTGCAATTGCTACTATATTGATAAACCTTATTGTTTCTTTTGTGTAGTATTTAATTTTCCTGTTTAAAATATAAATTCACTCTCCTTTTTATGCGTGACAAATTCTATTATACCACATATTCTAAACAATTTCAAATAATATATACTTGTTTTTCGCAATTTTAGCATACTTTTACTGATTTTCCATCAATATTCTCTGTAAAAACCTATAGTTTTCTCCGTTTTTCTCGTTTTTTCTCTGTTTTTCTCGCTTTTTCATACTTGACAGATGGGAAAAGTTACTAATATTGCTTCTATTTATTGTATTCACCAGTAGGAACAAAGTTGAAAAAAACTATGTGCGAATAAAATCACATAGTTTTCTTTTTAATGATAAATTCTTTTAATATGTCCAATTGCGTTTTTTTCAAGTCTTGATACTTGTGCTTGTGAAATTCCAATTTCTGCAGCTACTTCTATTTGCGTTCTTCCTTCAAAAAATCTTTTTGAAATAATCATTTTTTCCTTTTCATTTAATTTTTTCATTGCCTCTGCAATTGTAATTTTTTCAGCCCAATACTCATCACTATTTTTTTTATCACTAATTTGATCTTGAACCAGTATCGTATCTGTATCTTTATTACCAGTAGGTTCTTGCAAAGAAACAGGTATCTGAATAGCTTCTAGACTCATAATAATGTCTTCTTTAGGCATTTCTAATAGATTAGATAATTCTTCTATAGTAGGTTCACGGTTTGTTTGTTTTAAAAATTTTTCTTTTTCTGCTAATACTTTATAAGCTAAGTCTCTAATAGAACGACTAACACGAATTGTATTATTATCTCTTAAATAACGTTTTACTTCACCAATAATCATGGGAACAGCATAAGTTGAAAATTGGCAATTTTGACTTAAATCAAAATTATCCATTGCTTTAATTAGGCCAATACATCCTACTTGAAAAAGGTCATCTGCATTTTCTCCTCTTGCATAAAACCTCTTTATAATACTTAAAACTAATCTTAAATTACCATTTATAAATGTTTCTCTTGCAATCATATTTCCATTTTTTATATCTTTTAATAGTTCTTTTTGTTCTTCATTTGATATGACAGGTAATTTTGCAGTATTAACGCCACAGATTTCTACCTTATTTATCAAAGAAAACTCCTCCTTTAGCATCAATATTATTTACAGTATTTCCAAATTTGTATTTTTTATACTTGAAAAAGTGCCGAATTCTTATCAAAATGCTCCATTCCTATTGGCATGTGAAGAAATATAGACTAACAAGTCAGTTTACTTGAAATCTTAAGAAATAAATAATAAAATCAATACTAGCAATTGACTTTATATAATATAAGTTATAAAATATGAAAATAATAATATATTATACAAAACAATTATTGGAGGATACCTTTATGAAGATATTACTAGATGCAATGGGTGGGGATAATGCACCTGATGCCAATATTAAAGGAGCAGTTAAAGCAATTAATCAAATAGAAGCAGAAGTAGTATTAATAGGAAACGAAGAAGTTATTAATAATAGAGTAAAAGCTCTATATGGAAAAAACAATATTTCTGAAATATCAAATAGACTAACAATTCATCATGCAACAGAAACAATCGAAATGGAAGATATTCCAACAGTGGCTATTAAACATAAAAAGGACTCTTCAATGGTTGTAGGGTTTAATATGTTAAAATCAGGTGAAGGAGATGTATTTATCTCAGCAGGAAATTCAGGAGCACTACTTACTGGAGCTACACTTTTAGTAGGTAGAATTAAAGGAATTGATAGACCTGCTTTAGCTGGAATTTTACCATCATACAAAAGCAGATTATTACTAATGGATTGTGGGTCTAATACAAATTGTAGACCAATTAATCTATTACAATTTGCACAAATGGCAAGCATTTATCTTCGTAATACTTTTGGAAAGGAAAATCCAACAGTAGGTTTATTAAATATAGGAACAGAAGAAACAAAAGGAAATGAACTTACCAAAGAGTCATATCAATTATTGAAAGAAAAATCAAAAGAACTAAATATCAATTTTGTTGGAAATGTTGAAGGAAGAGACGCTTTTTCGGGAAAACTTGATATTTTAGTAACAGATGGATTTACTGGAAACGTATTTTTAAAAGCAGTGGAAGGTCTAGGCAAATTTGTAAAAAGGTCTTTAACAGAAAGCTTAAAGAAAAATATCTTTTCGACAATTGCAGCAATACCAAGTTTACCTGGAATTAGTAGATTCAAGAAAACAGTAGATTATAAAGAATATGGTGGGGCTTTATTCTTAGGAGTAAAAAAACCAGTTGTAAAGGCGCATGGAAGTAGTGATGAAAAACTTTTTGAATTCACCATTAAACAAGCAGAACAATTTGTAAAAAATAAAGCAGTTGAAAGAATGATAGAAGAGTTTGAAAAGACAGAAAAAGTATCAAATTAATAAAGCAAAATTTTATTAATAAAATAATTTATAAAAAATCTTGACAATTAAATTAATATGTATTATTGTTAGGTTAAATAATTTATCACAAATTTAAGGAGGTGAACTTACGAAATGGGTTCAGAAGAAGTTTTTGAAAAAGTAAAAGGAATTATTGTAGAGCAATTAGGAGTTGCTGAAACAGCAGTTACTATGGAAGCATCTTTTATAGATGATTTAGGAGCTGATTCATTAGACATCGTTGAACTAATTATGGCTTTAGAAGAGGCATTTGATATGGAAATTCCAGATGCTGATGCTGAAAAAGTTGTTACAGTTGGAGATGTTGTAGATTATATAAAAGATCATATAGCATAATATAAAAATGGAGCTTATGTATATAGTTAGAAAAATCTAATTACATGCATAAGCTCCATTTTGTTCATTAAAATTAAGATGATAGTTTCGCTAATTGTGCAGAATGTTTTTTAGAAGTATCTTCTAAAATCGAAATTTTTAAAGAATGAAGATCTGAAGTTTTTTCTAGTTTTTTAATATCGATAGACAATTCTTCGTCTTTTTGCTTAGCTACCATAAATGCATCAAAAAGAGCTGGAATTTTGTTATTAACAGCATCTTCAATAAGTACCAAAGACCTTTTAATACTTTTAATGTCTTCAGTATGCTCTTTGGAAATTTGGATTAATTCATTTAACATTTTCTCATGTCTATCTAATTTTTTGTCATGTCCTTCAAGACGTTTATCTTGCAATGCGAATTTTTTGTCTTGCTCGTCAAAACGCTTATCTTGCAAAGCAAATCTTTTGTCTTGCTCGTCAAAACGCTTATCTTGTAAGTCAAATCTTTTGTCCTGTCTAGCAAATATCTCCATATACTGTGCATGATGTTGCTCTATTCTATTTAGAATTTCATAGGCTAATTTGTCATTCATTATATCACCTCCTATCGTATTTAATGAGACAAGTATAGCATATAAAAATGTCGAATTCAATCGAATATTGTAAAAAATGAAAAATTTACAAATTAGTTAAAAAGTATTTATGGAAAATTTTGCTTTTTTTACAGGAATGGTGTATAATAAAGAAGAATTTATCAATAAGGAGGCGGAAATGAAAATGTTTGAGAAATTAGAAAAAAGTATAGGATACACTTTTAAAAATAGAGAAATACTAAAAAAAGCATTAACACATACATCGTATGCTTATGAAAATAAATTAGAAAGTAATGAAAAATTAGAGTTTTTAGGAGATAGTATTTTAGAGTTTATTTCTAGTAAGTATATTTATATGCATTATCCAAACTTAAAAGAAGGAGAAATGACTAAAGTTAGAGCAGAAGTAGTATGCGAACAAAGTTTATATCAAGTAGCAATGAAGCATAATTTTAGTGATTTCTTGTATACAGGAAAAAGTGAATTTGCAAGTCACGGTAATAAAAAGCCAGCCATTTTAGCAGATAGTGTAGAAGCAGTTATTGCAGCCATTTATTTTGATGGAGGTTTGCAAGAAGCAGAAAAGTTTATTGTACAAAACTTAAAAGAAGCAATCGAAAAATCAACTAAAAATGTTGGAATGAAAGATCATAAAACCGTATTACAAGAAAAGTTGCAAGAAAATGGAGATGTAGAAATTAAATATACAATTGTTGATACAAAAGGACCAGATCATGATAAAACTTTTTTTGTGAAAGTAGAATGTAATGGAAAGTTCCTAGCAAATGGAGAAGGAAAGACTAAAAAAAGTGCCGAAATGAATGCAGCAGAGAAAGCATTAGAACAATTTAAATAGGTAGGAGGTGTAAACATGAAAAAGGAGTATATTATTCCAATCTTTGTACCACATTTAGGGTGCCCCAATAATTGCATATTTTGTAATCAAAAGAAAATTAGTGGTCAAACGAAGATGGTAACAGCAAAAGATGTAAAAGAGACAATAGAATACTATTTAAAGAATTTTAAAGACAATTACAAATATGTTGAAGTAGCCTTTTTCGGTGGTAGCTTTACTGCAATTGAAACAAAGATACAAGAGGAATTGCTACAAGCAGTACAACCATATATTCAAAATAAAAAAGTACATAGTATTCGTATATCTACAAGACCAGATGCAATTGATAAACAAATATTGAGAAGATTAAAAAGATATCATGTTAAAACAATTGAATTAGGTGTTCAATCAATGAACAATTATATATTAAGTAGATGTCAAAGAGGCCATACGGTAGAAGATGTAAAAAAGGCTTCGAAATTAATTCGATTACATGGATTTATATTAGGACATCAAATGATGGTAGGTCTTCCAGAAAGTACAATGCAAGATGAAATCAATACAACAAAAGAAATGATCAAATTGAAACCAAAAATTGTAAGAATATATCCTGTACTTGTAATTAAAGACACACCTTTAGCAGTAGAATATGAAAAAGAAGAATACATACCTCTTACTGTGACACAAGCAGTAGAAAGATGTAAAGAAGTTGTAGCATTATTTAATCAAAAGAAGATTAATGTGATTAGAATAGGATTGCAAAATACAGAGGAAATTTCAGATCCATCGAAAGAGGCAAGTCAAGTAGCAGCAGGCCCTTTTCACCCAGCTTTTCGACAATTAGTAGAAGCAGGATTATGGTATGATAGTATTTTAAAGGAAATTAAAAAGATTAATACAAAAGTAATCCAAGTAAAGATTCTTGCAAACAGTGAAAATATTAATAATATTATTGGACATAAAAAAGAGAATATTGTGAAATTAAAAGAAGTATATGATGTAGACGTAATAGTTGAAGCAAGTGAAGAAATAAAGCCAGGTAAATTTAAAATAGAGATTTTAAAAACATATGAATAGAACGTATAAATCCCTTATTGTTGGTAATAATGCTAATAATAGGGGGTTTTTATTATGAAATTAAAAACCAAAAGAAATTTAATGTTAATCAAAAAATGGGGAAAAGAAGGAATATATATGGTAATTGGTTGTGCCATTATGGCAATGGGAACAGCCTTATTTTTATTACCTAACAAACTTTCTTCAGGTGGTTTTACAGGAATTGCTACTATTATATATTATCTATCTCAAATGCCTTTAGGAGCTACCATGGTAATCATAAATATTCCATTATTTATTATGGCATTTGTTAGAGTTGGAAAAGAAACTACAATAAAAGGAATGATAGGAACCTTCATGTTAGCTTTTTTCTTAGATATATTTGAAAAAATGGAGCCGTTGACAGAAGATAGATTTCTAGCCTGTATTTATGGAGGAATTTGTATTGGAATTGGAACAGCGATTATTTTAAAAGCACATGCGTCAACAGGGGGGACTGATATGCTTTCTTATATTATTCGTTCTTACCGTCCACAGTTTAGAGCAGGGAATTTAATTGTTATTGTAGACACGATTATCGTATTTTTAAATGTAATGGTATTTAAGCAAATTGAGATTGGCTTATATTCAGCAATTGCAATTTATATTATGGGAAAAATGATAGATATTATATTTGAAGGAATCTATTTTACAAAAAATATGTTTATTGTATCAAACCAATATAAAGAAATTAGTAAACAAATAGAAAAAACATTAGATAGAAGTAGTACAGCAATTTATGCAAAAGGGATGTATACAAGACAAAAGAAGATGATGCTTTGGTGTGTGGGTTCAAGAAATGACGTAGCACGTATTAAAGAAATAGCAAAAAAAATAGATCCAGGGTCTTTTATTGTAATATCTAATGCACGTGAAGCGTGGGGAAAAGGTTTTAGATAGAATGGAAAATATTACAAAAAAATGTTCGTAGATTTTATTGACACTTAGGAGATTCCATTGTATAATTCAAAGTATAAAAATGGAGAAAGATATAAGTGGAATACAAAAAAGGAAGAGGATATGGAAGAACAAAAATATATAATAAAAAATGTACAATCTTTTGAACCAAAACACATTTTTGAATGTGGGCAGTGTTTTAGATGGGATAAAGCAGAAGATGGAAGTTATATAGGGATTGTAAAAAATAATGTACTATCTGTAAAAAAAGAAGGTAAGGATATTATTTTTAAAGGAATGTGCGAAGAAAATATAAAGCAGATTTGTACATACTATTTTGATTTAGATAGAAATTATGAACAAATTAAGCAAACATTATCAAAAGTAGACCATTATCTTGAAAATAGTATTTTATATGGAAGCGGAATTCGTATTTTAAATCAAGATTTATGGGAAACTATTATTTCTTTTATCATTTCTGCCAATAACAATATTCCTAGAATAAAAGGGATTATTCAGAAACTGTCACAAGCATATGGAAATAAAATTGAGTGGGATGGAAAAACTTATTATACATTTCCAACAGTAAAAGAATTATCAAAAGCAAGCGTGCAAGACTTAAGAAGTTTAGGATTAGGATTTCGAGATAAGTATGTCTATGAAACAACAAGGAAAATTTTAAATGAAGAAATTAATTTAAACAAGATGCATGAGCAAATTGATACAGAAAAACTAAGAAAAACGTTACTAACATTACCAGGAGTAGGACCAAAAGTAGCGGATTGTATTCTATTATTTTCTACGTTAAAACGATTTGATGTTTTTCCAATAGATGTATGGGTAAGACGTGTGATGAATGATTTATATATCAAAAAGGAAGACGAAACGAAAGTAAATAAAAAAGAAATAGAAAGTTTAGCAAAACAAAAATATGGAAATTTAGAAGGAATTGCGCAACAATATTTATTTTACTGGAAAAGAGATTTAGCATAAAAAGGAGAAAAAATGGGATTTAAGATTATATATGGAAGGTCTGGAACAGGAAAAAGTACATACATATTTAACGAGATAGCACAAAAGTTAGAAAAACAGATACATAAAAAAATATATATTGTTACACCAGAACAATTTTCTTTTACAGCAGAAAAGAAATTGCTAGAAAGTATTGGTACCAATGCTGTTCTTGATGCAGAAGTATTAACATTTAATCGTATGGCATATCGCGTATTACAAGAATTGAAAAGAGCTAAAATAGCAAGTTTATCTACATGTGGTAAATCAATGTTAGTTTATGATATTTTAGAAGAAAAAAGGAAAGAACTTAAATTTATAGGAAAGTCACTTGAAAATGTACAACTGGTGGGCAGACAAATTACAGAATTTAAGAAACATGGAGTAACAGTAGAAAAACTAAAACAGGCAACATTAGAAACACAAGATGAATATTTAAAAGCAAAAATGCAAGATATGTTACAAGTATATAGTCAATATGATGAAGTGATACAAAATGAATATATTGATGAAAATGATAGTTTATCAATATTAGCAGAAAATTTGCAATATATAGAGTCATTTAAAAATTGCGATATTTATATAGACGAATTTGCTGGTTTTACAAAACAAGAATATGAAGTGTTAAAGGCATTGATACAAAATCAAAATCATATAACAATGACAGTATGTACAGATGAAGCTAAAACAAGTATTGTACCAGATACAGATATATTTTATGCCAATAAGCAAACTTTAGATAGAGTTTTTCAAATTGTTCAGAAAGAAAATATATCTATAGAAGAAGTAAAATTAGAAAAAAGACATCGTTTTAAAAACGAAGAATTAAAACATTTAGAACAAAATATCTATGCAGTCCCATATCAGAAATATCAGAATCATTTAAATTATATACAGTTATTTTTAGCTGCTAATGAGTATTCAGAAATAGAACATATTTGTCAAGAAATTGTTAAATTGGTAAGAGATAAACAATATCGCTATAATGATATTGCAGTTGTTACCAAAAATTTAGAGAGCTATTCCAACTTATGCAAAGCAATTTTTCACCAATATCATATACCAGTATTTATTGATGAAAAAAAGGACTTAAGTCAAAACATATTAGTACGATATTTACTGGCAATATTAAATATATTTGCTAAAAATTGGACATATGAATCAATGTTTGAATACATTAAAACAGGTTTTTTAGAAATAGATCATTTGGATGTACATTTATTAGAAAACTATTGCTTAAAATGGGGAATAAAGGGAAGTAAATGGTACAAAAGCGATTGGGACTTTTATGATGAAACAGAAGAAGTAAAAGAAAAGATTTTACATATGAAAGAACAAATTGTACCCAAATTATTAAGCTTTAAACAAAAACTAGCAGGTATAAGGGATGTTAAAAATATTACAAAACAATTATATCAGTTTCTAATAGAAAATGACATTGATAAAAAATTAGAAAAAAAAGTGCAATTACTTTGTGAAAAAGGAAAATTAGAAAAAGCAAAAGAGTATGAAACAAGTTGGAAAATAGTAATGGATGTATTAGACGAGATTATTTTAGTATTAGGAGAAAAAAAAGTTTCGTTTGAAAAATATGCAGAAATTTTAAAAATGGGATTAGGGAATAGTGGACTTGGAAAGATTCCAGCAACACAAGATCAAGTAATTGTGGGAGATGTGGATAGGTCAAGAAGTCATAGAGTAAGAGCTGTATTTATGATTGGGTTAAATGATGGCGTGTTTCCCAATATTAATAAAAATGAGGGATTTTTTAATGATAATGATCGAGAAAAACTAAAACAATGTGGTGCAGAACTTGCAAAAGGTAGCTTGGAAAAACTGTATGATGATAATTTTAATATTTATAAAGCATTTACAGCAGCAGAAGAAGAACTATATTTGTCTTATGCTTCATCAGACCTAGAAGGAAAAACTTTAAGAGCATCTATTTTAATTAGTCGAATAAAAAAGATATTTCCGAACTTAGAAGAGAAAAGTGATATTGTTACAAAGAATAATGAGATCATTACAGAAGAAGTTTGTTTTGAGGATTTATTAAATCAAATTCGAAAATTAAAAGAAAATGGTAAATTGGAAGAAGAAGAGGAAAAGACGCTACTAGAATTATTCTATTTTTATGGAAGAAATGAAAAGTGGAAAGATAGACTATTTAGCACAATGCAAGCAATTTCCTATACCAATAAACCACATCATGTAAGCAGTATGTCAATACAAAAATTGTATGGTAATACTTTGAAAACTAGTATTTCAAGGTTAGAACAATATAGAGCTTGTCCATTTTCATATTACTTAAAATATGGTTTAAAATTATCCGAACAAAATAAATTTCAAATAGGAGCTATTGATACTGGAACTTTTATGCATGATGTTATTGACGAATTTTTTGAAATATTACAAGAACAAGGGTTGCAAGTTAAAACCATTACAGATGAAGAAATAAAAAAGATAATAGACCAAATTATGGAGGAAAAATTAGGATTAAAAAAGAATTATATCTTTACAAGTATTCCAAAATATAGAGTATTATCTAGCAGATTAAAACGAGTCATAAAAAGATCTATGAAATATATAATAGAAAGCTTAAAGTATAGTAAATTTGACATATTAGGACATGAACTGGAATTTAAACAAGGAAAAGAATATAAGCCAATAGAGTTTGTGTTAGACAGTGGTAAAAAGGTAGAAATTACAGGAAAAATTGATAGAATTGATATTGCCAAAACAGCAGAAGGAAAATATATTAGAATTATAGACTATAAATCTTCTATAAAAGATATTAATTTAAATGAAGTACAAGCAGGGTTGCAATTACAACTATTAACCTATTTAGATGCAGTATGTGAAGTAAATGACTTACTTCCAGCGGGAGTGTTATATTTCAATTTGATAGATCCATCTATCAAATCAGATAAAAGATTAACAGATGAAGAAATTGAACTTGAAATACGTAAGCAATTTAAAATGAAAGGTCTTATATTAGCTGATGTAGATATTGTACGAATGATGGATACAAAATTAGAAAAGGGAAGTTCTAACATTGTGCCAGCATATATTGATAAAGAAGGAAACTTAAGTAATAAGTCAAATAGTGTTACACGTAAAGAATTTGAAAAATTGCAAAAATATACAAAACATATGATTAAACAAATTGGAGAAGAAATCTTGACAGGAAATATTGAAATAAAGCCATACTATAAAGTAAAAGGAGGAAAAACTCCTTGTGAGTATTGTAAATACAAGCCAATTTGTAATTTTAATAATGGAATTTGTCCAAGTTCATACAGGTATATAGGAAATATAGCTAAAGATACAATCTTAGAAAATATGTAGAAAAAGTAGAAAATTCTTGGGGGGAAGTATTATCCCCCAAGAATTTTAACTTGCTTTTTTGCATAAAATAGCATAAGATATTGTACAAGAAGTGAGAAAAGGTAGGGGATAGATGAAAAAAATACTTTTAGAAGATGAAAAAGTAATAATTTATAAGCAAGATAATATAGATTATTTACAGTTTAAAAGATTACTAGAGTATCCAAACTTAATACATGCATATACATTAAAAAGTAAAGGTGAGTTAAATTTTGTACCAGAATATCAAGATAGTGAAATGCTAGAAAAAAGCAAACAAAAAATATGTAAGGTTTTAGGATTACAAACGCAAAATATTGTAAAGCCACACCAAACGCATACGAATATAGTAAAAAAAGTAACAGAACCAATAGAAAAATTTAATGATGTAGATGGAATGATAACCGGCAAAACTAAGATAGCATTATGTACTACTTCGGCAGACTGTACAACATTTTTGATATATGACCCAGTAAAACATGTTATAGGAAATATTCATTCTGGTTGGAGAGGTACTGTTCAGAAAATAGGGCAAAATGCAATAAAAGAAATGATAGAAGCTTATGGAAGCAAACCAAAGGACATTATTTGCTGTATCTGTCCGCATATACGAAAATGCCATTTTGAAGTAGAAACAGATGTAATGGAACTATTTAAAAAGGAATTTCGAAATCTTTCTTTGGGAGAAGGAATAATAGAAAAAGGACAAATAATAGATGGAAAACAAAAATATGATATAGATACAACAAAAATAAATATAGAACTATTAAAACAAGCTGGCTTGAAACAAGAAAATATCATAGATAGTGGAATTTGTACAGTATGTAATGAAAGCCAATTCCACTCATATAGAGCCCATAAACAACAATCAGGTAGAAATGCAGGTATCATTTGTAGGTATTAGGGATGAAAAAACGACAAAGGCGACATGAATTTAATTTGTCCCCAAAAGAGGACAAACTGCAAGGGAGGAAGAAGAAAATGTTTGAACGATTAAAAAAAGGAGATGTAATTGGTGTTGTTGCACCATCATCGGCGGTAGATAAAGATGATTTAGAACCAATTAATAATTCTGTAATGCTAATGGAAGCGGCAGGTTTTCACATTAAATTTGGGGAAAATGTTTTTAAAAATACATTAGGGTATGGTGCTACACCTAAGGAAAAAGCAGAAGACATTAATAACATGTTTGCCGATAAAGAAGTAAAAGCTATATTTTGCTTAAGTGGAGGATTTAATTCAAATTGCGTATTTGATTACTTAGATTATGATATAATCGCTAAAAATCCAAAGCCAATTTGTGGCTTTAGTGATAGTACTTCACTTACGAATGCTATTTATAGTAAAGCAGGTGTAATTACATTTAATGGGCCTACTTTTAAGGCATTAACAACTTGGGCAACAGAATATGGCTATAAAGAAGTAGTGAAACGATTTGTAGAAGGAAGCTTAGAGCTAGGCGAGAAAGATGATGAATATATCACAATAAAAGAGGGAGCTGCAGAAGGAAGGCTAGTGGGCGGTAATTTGAGCTTAACAAGTGAAATGTGCACAGGAAATTATAGTATTGATTTTCAAGATAAAATATTATTTATAGAAGAATTTTGTTTAGAAACACCTCCAGAACTTGTAGCAAATTATTTATACCATATGAAACAAAATGGTGTGTTTGATAAGATAAAAGGAATATGGGTTGGCAATTATGATGGTAGTATTCCACTAGAGAAAATTTTGCTAGATGTGTTACAAGACGAATATGATATTCCTATCATTAAGTCTAATAATTTTGGACATACAGAAAAGAAGACAGTGATTCCAGTTGGAGGAATGGCAAAAATAGATACAAATGATGAAGTAAAGATAAAATTAATGGAAAAAATGGTGAAATAGAAATAAAAAGTGGAGAGAGAAATGTACGATAATTGGGAAGAACTAGAACAAAGTATTGTAAATTGCCAGAAATGCAAGTTATGTCAAAATAGAAATCATATTGTATTTGGTATTGGAAATAAAAATGCAGATATTATGCTAATAGGAGAAGGACCAGGAGCAGACGAGGATAAGCAAGGAATTCCTTTTGTAGGAAAAGCAGGACAGTTAATGAATAAGGCTTTTGAAGCTTTAGGAATTGACAGAGGAAGTGTGTATATTGCTAACATTGTAAAATGTAGACCCCCTGCTAATAGAGTTCCAGAAGCAGATGAGGCAGAGGCTTGCCTTAATTATTTAAGAAATCAGGTTATTTTAGTGAAGCCTAAAATTATTGTGCTTCTTGGTAGTACCGCCTTGAAAAATATTTTAGGCAAGGAGTATGGTATTACTTCAGCAAGAGGCAAATGGATAGAAAGAAAAGGAATTCTATATATGCCAACTTGGCATCCAGCAGCTTTACTTCGTGACGAGACTAAGAAGATAGAGTTTTGGAAAGATTTGAAGTTGGTGATTGAAAAGTATCATTCATTTAGCTAAGTGTAAGCTCTCCTTGGGGGTACTGTGTATGAATAATAAGAGTATTTGACTAGTAAATTTAGGATATAAGGTCAGGAGGATTGACTTTATATCCTTTTTAAATATACAATAGAAGTATAGGAATTTATGAAGATAGAAAAAGAGGAAATAGAGATGGCAGAAAAGATAGTAGAAAAGATGGAGTATTGTTTGAATTGTAAGGCAAGGCCTTGTAGTAATAAGGGATGTCCGCTTTCTAATGATATTCCAACATTTATTAAGCTTGCAAAAGAAGGAAAAATAGAAGAGGCATATCATGTGCTTACAAATACAACAATGCTTCGGAAGTGTTTGTGGAAGAATTTGTCCTCATGAGAAGCAATGTCAAGGAAGTTGTGTAAGAGGTATAAAAGGAGAACCTGTAGAGATTGGAGAAATAGAAGCATATATTTTTGATGAAGCCATTAAAAATGGATATGATAAGAATTTACCCAAAACTGAGGAATTAAAAGGAAAGAAAATTGCGGTAATAGGAAGTGGTCCAGCAGGTTTAAATGCAGCAGCTTTTTTGGCAAGATATGGAGCAGATGTTACGATATATGAGAAGTACCAAAAACTTGGTGGCATTCTAGCCCACGGAATACCAGATTTTAGGTTAGAAAAGACTGTACTAGAAAAAACAATAAGGCAAATTTTAAATTTGGGAATTACAGTAAAGTTAGGTCAAACATTAGGAAAAGAGATTACCATAGAAAGTTTAAAAAAGGAATATGATGCTATTTTTCTTGGGATTGGGGCAAATGTACCAAGCAAAATGAATATACCAGGAGAAGACTTAGTAGGAGTGTATGGAGGAAATACAATTTTAGAAACAGGGAAACATCCAGATTATGCAGGAAAGAAAGTAGCTATTATTGGCGGAGGAAATGTAGCAATGGATTGTGCTAGAACCATAAAACGTATGGGAGCAAGCCAGGTAAGTGTTATTTACCGAAGAGCTGAAAAACAAATGCCAGCAGAAAGAAAAGAAATTGCAGATGCCAAAAGAGAAGGAATTGAGTTTTTATTTCAAACCAATGTTATAAAGATACTGGGAAATAGCAAAGTAGAAAAAATAGAATGCATGAAAACACAGTTAGTAAAAAAAGAAGGAGAAACAAGAGAAATACCAATTGATATAAATGGTAGTAATTATATGATAGATATGGATTATGTTGTTATGGCAGTTGGTTCAAAAGCAGATAAAGAAGTTTTAGCTAACCTAGGTTTAGAATTAAATGAATGGGGATATATTAAAGTAAATGAAATGTATCAAACGTCTGACCCAAAAATATATGCAGGAGGGGACCTAATAGGCGAAAAAGCAACAGTAGCATGGGCAGCTAAAGCAGGAAGAGAAGCTGCAAATGCCATGAAAAATATGTAATTACAAAACATTGCAATTTACATAATTTTATAGTATAATAGAAAAGTACAAAATGTAGAAAGTTGGCGTTTAAAGCTAAAACAACCTTATAAAATTTTAGGAGGTAAGATTATGTCATACCGGGAAGAACTATTCAAAATGGCTAAGCAGGGAAAGGAAAGAATGAAGGAAAAGCATGAAGAAGCGGTGAGCAAATGTATAAAGGCTTATTGTGAATACGATGCATGCTATGGTCGTTTCAATGCTCATGTCGGTATAGGCGTTAAGCTGGAAGATAACTCAATTCTAACAGAAGGAGAGATAATAGAATTTGCAAAGGCAAATGATTTGGATTATGAAGTATATCCGAGTCAAAATTTGGTTAAGCTGGGATTTGATATTCCTCCAAACATGATGACAATGCAAGAAGAGTAAAACGATATGATATAACAAAAAAACAACCTATTCAAAGAAAAGAATAGGTTGTTTCGTTTTATTTACTATTAATTTCCACTTTTGCGGTTAATACGGCTTTTAGTTTTCTAAAGAATACTGCAACTTTAGAAGTATTTACAACAGCAATTGCGGTGCTATTCATAATACTTTCATATTTATTATCTAAATCTATCATTTTATTAATATAATAATCATTAAAATTAGAATAATTTTCTGTAATACCGATAAAGTTTTTATAGTTATATAGTCTAAAGCGATAAGAATCAATATCAGCTGTTGTTGTAATTTTGGAAAACTGTGTATTAAAGTATGAAGTATAAATAAGGTCTTGTGTGATAAAATATAAATCTTTTAGTTTATCTTTTAATTTGGTTATTTTATTTGCTATTTTTTGCGCTTTCATTCCTTCACAATTGTCAGATACCAACTTTTGGTTTAATTTAATGATTTTTTCTTCAATCTTCATAATTTTATCTAAGCTATTTTGAATTTTTACTAAAGCATTAAAACCACATAAATCACTAAAACGTTCTTTAAATAAGTCTGTGCCATAAAATGTGCTATCAAAAAGGTTTTCTTCACCTACAACATATGCCATTTGAGAAACTAAGTTACACAAAATAGGGTAATAGTTTGGGCTATTTGTTGGAAGAGATATGCCATAATATTTTACAATCTCTTGTTTTTGCCCTAATGCTTTAGATGCCATTAATTGTACAGCTCCTTCATTAAGTGCTATACCTTGTACTTTTAAATCCTCAAATGAACATAAACCAAGTCTTACTAAATTTCCTTTTTTATCTTTAATTTCTTGTAAGTAGTGTATAAATTCGTGCATTGCAAATTTTTCTAACTCACTAGTAGGCGTACCTTCTTTAAAATAAATAGATGAATTTTTATAAAAATAATTTGCTTCTGCATAGCCTTCTGGCATTTGGGCTATATACATTGGTATTCTTGATAATGCAATAAAAAGGTTATGAAAAATAAAGTTTTGCTCTGGAAAAGTCTTGCAAATTTTTTCAGATACACTATGTGCCAAAGAATTTACACTTAATGTGTCTAATGTTCCAACAACTTGTATTCCATCCTTCTTTAATTCTGATTCAATACTCATAATATATATTTCTCCTTAGTAACTCATATATCAACATTATACAACACGATACTGCAAAATAATATAACAATTATATGACAATTATGTTACAAAAATATTACAAACTAGAAATACAAAGAAATTGACAAACAATGTAAAATGGTATAATATGTAAAAGCACCGTCTTTCATTGTTAAAGGAGGTGAAAAATGCATAATGAGGGACTTCATAGAACTACTAAAGCTGATAGTGATTTATTACATAATAAAACATTTAAGCAAGTAGTAAAAGAAAAGATTAGGTATTCACAGTACCTAATCTTTTTATATTATGCAATATGCGAGACTTCATATTTTGCAATTGCTACAATTATTATAGCTTATTTTATAATATATGTCAAATTGTATTTTTTCATTCTATTTCACAACAATATTATAAATTTTATTTTTTACATAAATTTCTTTTACAATATTTTTTCCTTCTAACTGTTTCTGAATTGCTTCATTATGATGTACAATTTGTTTTACTGTTTCCTCATCAGAGTCTAAACTTACTAAAATAGTAGCTTTTACTTTACCATTTACTTGTACAGGAACCTCGATTTCGTTATCTACAGTTTTAGTTTCATCGTAAGTAGGCCATGGTGTTTCAGCGATAGTAGTGTTAGATAACTTGCTATAAAGTTCTTCTGTCATATGTGGTGCAAATGGATTTAATAATTGTAGTAAAGTTTTAAATTCTGCTTTGTTAATTTGTTTTTCTTTGTAGAATTCATTTACCATGGTCATAAATGTACTAACAGCAGTATTAAACTTCATTTCTTCAATATCATTTGAAACCTTTTTTATTGCTTTATGCATCATCTTTTCAAACTTAGAAGAATAGGTATCTCCTTCTTCTAACATATCGTATAAATTCCATACACGGTCTAAGAATTTACCACAACCACGAATACTTTCCATAGACCATGGTGCTGTTTGGTCAAATGGTCCCATAAACATTTCATAAACACGGAATGTGTCTGCTCCAAATTCTTCTACAATATCATCTGGATTAATTACATTTCCTTTTGACTTAGACATTTTTTCTCCATTAGTACCTAGTATCATTCCATGTGAAGTACGTTTTTGATAAGGTTCCTTTGTAGGAACAATGCCAATATCATAAAGGAATTTGTGCCAAAATCTTGAGTATAGTAAATGAAGAGTTGTATGCTCCATTCCACCATTGTACCAATCAACGGGTGCCCAATAGTCTAAAGCTTCCTTTGATGCTAAAGCATTTTTATTGTGTGCGTCCATATATCTTAAGTAGTACCAAGAAGAACCAGCCCATTGTGGCATTGTGTCAGTTTCTCTTGTTGCTTCTTTTCCGCAGTGTGGGCAAGTAGTATGAATCCAGCTATCTAACTTTGAAAGTGGAGATTCTCCATTTTCACCAGGTTCATAATCTTCAATATCAGGAAGGACAAGAGGTAAACTTTCTTCTGGAAGTGGAACCCATCCGCATTCGTTACAATATACCATAGGAATTGGTTCACCCCAATAACGTTGTCTTGAAAATACCCAGTCACGAAGTTTGTAATTTACTTTTTTAGTACCTATCTTATTTTCTTCTAAAAACTCAATTATTTTTGTTTTAGCTTCTTTTACAGATAAACCGTTTAAAAAATCAGAATTGATTAAAATGCCATCTTCGACATCTGTAAAGGCTTCTTTTGAAAGGTCACATACCATATCTGGATTGTTAGATTTTACAACTTGTACCATTGGAATTCCAAATTTAGTAGCAAATGCAAAATCGCGGCTATCATGAGCAGGAACTGCCATAATTGCTCCAGTACCATAGGTAATTAGTACATAATCAGATACCCATACAGGAATTTTTTCTCCATTTACAGGATTAACCGCTTTAAGCCCCTTTATTTCAACACCTGTTTTTTCTTTATTTAATTCAGAACGCTCAAAATCAGATTTCAAAGCTGCTTGCTTTTTATAGCTTTCTACTTCTTCTAGGTTTGTAATTCTATCAGCATATTTTTCAATAAAAGGATGCTCTGGTGCAACTACCATATAGGTAGCACCAAATAATGTGTCTGGTCTAGTCGTATAAACAGTTAACTCGTCATCTGTACCATCTAGTTTAAACTTTACTTCAGCACCTTCACTACGACCAATCCAGTTTTTTTGTTGTGCTTTAATTTTGTCTAGAAAATCTAGGTCATCTAAGTCATCAATTAGTCTTTGTGCATACTCAGTGATTTTTAGCATCCATTGACTTTTTTCTTTTTGAACAACAGGACTGCCACATCTTTCACAAACACCATTTACAACTTCTTCATTTGCTAAACCTACTTTACATCCAGTACAAAAGTTAATTGGCATAGTTGTTTTATAAGCTAGGCCCTTTTTGAATAATTGAATAAATATCCATTGTGTCCATTTGTAGTATTCTGGGTCTGTTGTATTAATCTCTCTAGACCAGTCAAAAGAAAAACCTAAAGACTTTAGCTGTTCTTTAAAATGAGCAATATTTTTTTCAGTTGTAATTCTTGGATGAATGTGGTTTTTAATAGCATAGTTTTCAGCAGGAAGTCCAAAAGCATCAAAACCAATAGGATATAAAACATTATATCCTTCCATTCTTTTCTTTCTTGCAATAATATCTAAAGCGGTATAGCTTCTAGGGTGTCCTACGTGCAAACCTTGTCCAGAAGGATAAGGAAACTCAATAAGCCCATACCATTTTTTCTTTGTAAAATCATCTTTGGCATTAAATGTACCTTCTTGATACCATTTGTTTTGCCACTTCTTTTCTATTTCTCTAAAGTTATATGACATATAATCAGTCCTTTCACTATTTATGAAAGTATTATACAATATTTTTTGGGGGAAATCAAGGTAATGAAAATAGAAGTAATAGAAAAGAAGAATAGGACTAAAAAGAATAATATAAGAAAAAAGCACAATTAATTCTGTCTTATTAATTGTGCTTAAGAGACTTGATTTTTTGTAATACTGCGAATGTATTTTCCAATTTCAGTATCTGTCAAATTTAATTCGTATATCAATTTTTGTAAAACATCTTTTCTGGGCAAATCTTCTTCTTTGTCAATACGGGCATATTGCCTTAGACTAATGCCAAGAAGCTCTGCCATTTTTTCTTGTGTATACTTTTTTGCTTTTCGTTTTTCTTTTATCATATAGACTCCTTTAGTTTCTATTATGACACAGAAAAACTAGAAAGAATATTGACATTAAACGTCACGTTTGCTATTATGGGTTTTAGGAAATAATATATACAAAAGTAAAAAAATGGGAGGTACAAAAGTGGAAAGTGCAAGAAATAAGACGAAGCGGAATCACATTAATAGCATTAGTAGTAACCATAGTAATATTAATTATATTGGCAACGATAAGTGTGAATGTTGTAATGAATAGTGGCATAATACAGAAAAGTCAAAATAGCTCAGAAATGCATAAAATACAAGCAGCAAGAGAAAAACTAGTACTAAGTTTAGGAAATATACAAGCTGAAAAAATAATAAATAAAAGCTATAATCAAAACGAATTTTTAAATAAAATGCTTTCAGACGAAATTGCAGATGTGATAATAATGGGAGATACAGTAATTGTAGATGGATATGCATTTGCCATAGATAGAAATGTACCTAAAATCGGAGAATATTTAGGAAAAGGACAAGCAAATGAAGATATTAAAATATCAGGAAATATAGCAGAAACGGATAATGATACAAAAGCAAAACTTCATATAGAAATAACATATGAAGGAGAAATAAGCGAAATAATGATAAATGGAGAAAAAATAGAAGTTCCTACTTCTGTAAACGGAATATATTCATTTGATAAAGAAGTAACTGAAAACGGAACATATATAGTAATAGGAAAAGAAAAAAATGGAGGCTATCAAAGCGAGCAGATAAAAGTAACAAATTTAGCTGAAGACATGGAAATATGGAACAAAGCAGATATGGAAAAATTTCGTGATAAAGTAAATGAAGGGAGAAGCTTTTTCGGTAGGACAGTTAAGCTAATGGAGGACATCGATTTACAAAATGAAATGTGGGTACCAATAGGAAATGGTGGAATACAATTCAAAGGTGAATTTAATGGAAATGGAAAAAAAGTAAAAGGAATATATATAGATAATTCTACTGAAAATCAAGCACTATTCGTTGAGACAGGAAGCGAAGGAATTATAAAAGATTTAACTACAGAAGGTAGTATAACAGTAGGCCCAGTAGGTGCAGGTATTGTTAGCAAAAATAATGGAAAGATTGTTAGATGTACAAACAAAGTTATTATAGCAAGTAGTGGAGACGTATATGAACATGGAGGAATAGCAGGAAGAAATTATGGAATAATAGAGGAATGTTGTAATTTAGCAAATATAAATGCATTCGATTGTGTAGGTGGAATATGTGGAGTTAATGTAGGAAGTGTAAAAAAATGTTATAATATAGGAACAATTTATGGAAATGGCTGGACGGTTGGCGGAATAGTTGGACATAATGCACATAGCGATTTAGCAGTAGGAAGCGGTTATGTTTATAATTGCTATAATAATGCACAAATTACAGCTGGGAAAACTGGGTGCGTAGGAGGAATTGCTGGATATAATGGATGGAATTATGACGGATATATATATAATTCATATACAGTAATAAATACACTTATTTACGGAACAGTAAAAAATGCTACCTCACATGTAGAAAGTTGTTATACACTTGATGCAAATACAAAGCTAACAGAGTTAAATGCAGGAGAAGATAGCGTAGAAGGAACTGATACAGAACAACCATGGGTAAAAGATACGAATAATATAAATGGAGGATATCCTATATTAGCATGGCAAGTAGAGTAATCATATAATAGATAAAAAAGAATAAAATAGAATGAAAGATATTCATGTTAATGATAGAAGATTTTTAAGAGTAGATAGAAAAAGAGAATATGGAAAACTTTAAATATTTCCATATTCTCTTTTTATTCTTATTCAAAATTTACTAGGCTTTATCCTCTTTGCATAATCTTGCGATTTAGGATGTTTCAAAGCAGCAGTTATTACTCTATAGTCCCAATTATTCAACAACAGGTTCCAAGTTCTAAAACTGATATTGTTATTTTTTGCTACTTGTACACGTACGTCAGTAATTGCATATTTAGCCAGATAATGCAAAGTTTTACGAGATGTATTAGGATTTCTGGCAACAAATATTTTTACTTCTGTATCGTTATCCTTAGATAATTTGTGTAAAGTTCTGCGAGATGTATTAGGATTCATTGCAACTGCTACACGGATAGACGTTATACAGCTTTTAGACAATTTATGCAAAGTTTTTTTACTGGTATGTGGATTTTGTGCGATGATGTAGTTCCTTTTTGGATAACCAGATGGTCTCCGAGCCCAGTAGTCTAAGATTTTGGGATTTGTTTCCTTTTCTAAAGATTCTAGTTGTGATTGATATGCTTTAGCAAAAACTCCCATATAAACACCCCCATAGTAATTACTAATAGGAAGTCATAGTAATATGGCTTTATCTTTTTATATCCTAAGCCAAGGATAAAATATTAAATAAATTATAACAGGATATGGACATACTGTCAATTGAAAAAAAGTATCAAACTATCACTAAATCTGCAATAAAAATTTCTTGACAATTACGCTAAGTATTATATAATGATATTTGGAAAAATAAACAAAAGAGTGCAAAATATAAAACATTTTGCATAAGTTATTCATATAAAGGGAAAGCTTTATATAGTAACTTAAAAGGAGGATAGGATAAATGGCAAAAGAGATAACAGAGGAAGAGAAAGACAGAATTAATCAAATGGTTGATGACTTAATGGAAAAAGCAAAAAAGGCATCAGAAGAATACTTAAAATTAGATCAAGAACAAGTTGATAAAATTGTAAAAGCAATGTCTATGGCAGGATTAGAGCATCATATGGAACTTGCTAAAATGGCAGTTGAAGAAACTGGTAGAGGTATTTATGAAGACAAAATTACAAAGAATATGTTTGCCACAGAATATATTTATCATAGCATTAAATATGATAAAACAGTAGGCGTTATTTCAGAGAATGAAGAAGAGGGATATGAGGAAATAGCAGAGCCAATTGGAATTATTGCAGGGGTAACACCTGTTACAAATCCAACTTCAACAACAATGTTTAAATCAATTATTGCAGCGAAAACAAGAAATGTAATTGTGTTTGGATTCCATCCATCATCACAAAAATGTAGTGTAGCAGCAGCGACATGCCTAAGAGATGCAGCAATTGCAGCAGGAGCACCAGAAAACTGTATTTTATGGATAGAAGAACCTTCTGTTGAAGCAACAAGAGCTTTAATGAATCACCCAAATGTTAATTTAATTTTAGCAACAGGTGGAACAGGAATGGTAAAGTCAGCATATTCTTGTGGAAAGCCAGCCCTAGGAGTAGGACCAGGAAATGTTCCTTGCTATATTGATAAAACGGCAAAACTAAAAACATCAGTTAATGATTTAGTACTTTCAAAATCATTTGACAATGGTATGATTTGTGCTTCAGAACAAGCAGTTATTGTAGATAATGAAATTAAAGATGAATTTGAAAAATTAATGAAAGAAGCAGGATGTTACTTCTTATCAGCAGATCAAACAGAAAAACTACGTGGAAGCATGTTTATTGAGGAAAAAGGATGTGCTCTAAATGCAGATATTGTTGGAAAGAGTCCATATAATATTGCAAAGGGAGCAGGAATAGAAATACCAAAAGATACGAAAGTTTTAGTATTAGAAGAAAATGGTGTAGGAATCGAATTTCCATTTTCAAAAGAAAAGCTAAGCCCAGTTTTAGCTTATTATGTTGTAAATAATAGTGATGAAGGAATTGAGCTAGCAGAAAAACTAATTGAATTCGGGGGATTAGGACATTCTGCAGTAATTCATTCAGAAAGTAGAGATACCATTCAAAAATTTGCAGAAAAAGTAAAGGTAGGAAGAATTATTGTAAATTCTCCATCAACGCATGGTGCAATTGGAGATATCTATAATACCAATATGCCATCATTAACACTAGGCTGTGGTACATTTGGAGGAAATTCAACAACAGCCAATGTATCTAGTGTTAACTTAATTAATATTAAAAGAGTTGCGAAAAGGAGAGTTAATATGCAGTGGTTTAAAGTTCCAGAAAAAATATATTTTGAAGCAGGTTCAATCGGATACCTAGAAAAAATGCCAGATATTACAAGAGCGTTCATTGTAACAGATGAGTCAATGGTAAGTTTAGGATATATTGACAAAGTGCTATATCATTTAAGAAAAAGAAATGTATATGTTCATTCAGAAATCTTTTCAGAAGTAGAATCAGATCCATCATTTGAAACAATTAATAAAGGTGTTAAAATGATGAATGAATTCAAACCAGATGTTATTATAGCAGTTGGAGGAGGAAGCCCAATTGATGCAGCAAAAGGAATGTGGCTTTTCTATGAACATCCAGATGCAGATGTAGAAGGTCTAAAACTAAAATTTATGGATATTAGAAAACGTACCTACAAATTCCCTAAATTAGGAGAAAAGGCAAAATTGGTAGCAATTCCAACAACTTCAGGAACTGGTTCAGAGGTAACATCATTTGCTGTTATTACAGATAAAGTAACTAACAAAAAATATCCACTAGCAGATTATGAATTGACACCAGATGTTGCTATTGTTGACCCAGAACTAGTACTAACTCTTCCAAAGAGAATTACAGCAGATACAGGAATGGATGTATTAACACATGCCATTGAGGCGTATGTATCAAATATGGCATCAGACTATACAGATGGATTGGCAGAAAAAGCAGTAGAGTTAGTATTTAAAAATTTAAGAGAAGCATATCATCACGGAGATAATAAAACAGCTAGAGAGCATATGCACAATGCAAGTACAATTGCAGGAATGGCATTTACAAACGCATTTTTAGGAGTAAATCACTCTTTGGCACATAAAATGGGAGCAGAATTCCATATGGCACAT
>CATKGX010000107.1 GCA_949747775.1 uncultured Clostridia bacterium
AAACTTTATAAAAAAAAATATTGAGGAATGCTAAAATAGGAGTGGGTACGATTATAAAAAAAGATATATTTTAATGTTTTAAAACCGTTAGATATGCTGTTCTTCAATTCATTGAATTTTATATAATGAATTAAAATTATAATGGCAGATGGTCAAAGGATAATTATTGACCATAACAATTATTCAGTTTTTAGACTGGATTGAAATAGCTAATGGTTAATGTTTATTAGAAGCATTTCAACGGCATTAGTTTTAGTTACTTTCTTATTATTATTTAATGAGACATGAATTTTTTTAACAACTGGTCTCATTTTCACCTTATTTTGATCCTGGAATCATTGAAATAATTTTTCCTGCAAAATCCCCAAAATTTTGTGATTGTATAATTACTTTACCTGGTCCCACAAGTCTTGTTAAAAATAATCCTTCTCCCCCTAGTAAAATATTTCCCAATCCTTTTACAGTTTCAATCTCATATGAAACTGTATTTTCAAAAGCAACTACATTTCCTGTATCTACCTTTAATATTTCGCCTGGTGCTAATTCTTTTTCTATTGGATCTCCATCGATTTCTAAAAATAACATTCCCTTCCCTTGCGCTTTTTGAAGGATAAATCCTTCTCCTCCAAAAAGACCTGCTGAAAATCTTTTAGAGAAAGTAACTTTTAATTCTACATTTGGCTCTGCACATAAAAATGCACCCTTTTGCACTGTTATTCCATTTGGTATTTCAGACATATTAATTGCTTTAATATCTCCTGGAACAGTAGTTGCAAATGCTATTTGAGCATTATCTATTTCTGCAGTATAGGTGCTCATAAACATTGATTCTCCTGCAAACATCCTTCCTAAACTTTTCATTACTCCTCCTCTTGCATTCGTTTGCATCTTTATTCCTTGTGTTTGCCAACTCATTCCTCCTCTTTGTGTATATATTGACTCTCCTCTATTTAGCGTTACTTCTACTGTTGGTACCGTTTTTCCTACAATTTTATATTGCATTTTTATTCCCCCTCTTATTCTATTTATTTAATATGTTATCATATCCTTAAATAAATCGCAATCTTTTAAAAACTTTTTCGTCTGACGATATCCTTGGTTATATAGATAATCCATCTGTTTTGTATCCAGCAAAGATACATCTTTCGTCTTAATTTTTAGTAGATAGTCTACTCCAGTCAATTCATAATTTGATAGTTCATAACATAGTATATCTAATGAATTACTAATAATATCTATCATATTCTTTTCTTTTTTATCTTTTTTCTCTGTATTAAAACTAATACAGATTACTTTATCAATTCCTCTTTTTTTCCATTCTTTCCATGGTACATTTTCTCTAATTCCCCCATCTATTAAAAGTTTTCCTTCATATTCACATGGACAAAATACGCCTGGATAACTACAACTTGCTCTTACTGCTTTTCCAATTCTTATATCATTGATGTATTTAATAGAATTTGTTAAAGAACTTCTTTTCATTCGAGAAGTAAAAAAATATATCTCTCCATTTTCTAAATTCACACTTGGAATTAATATCTCTTTTTTTATCTGTTTTATTGTGTCTATTCCTTTTTTACGACATGCCTCATCTATTACTTTTTCAATGATTTTTCCACTATTTAATCCTTCTACGATAAATTTTCTTTCTTTTAATACCTTTTCTAAAATACTCCATATCGCTGCAAAATCAACGTATTTCATCTTTTTAGCATATCTTTTAAATATTTGATAAATTTCATCAGAGCAATATCCTACCGCATTTAAAGTTGCTACAATACTTCCTGAAGAAGTTCCAGATATATATTCAAATTCTATCTTTTCTTCTTCAAAAGCTTTTAATGCTCCTATATGCGCTGCCCCTTTTATTCCTCCACCTGCTAAGCATAAAGCAATTTTCATAATATCATTCCTTTTCTTAAAAACTTCTTCCTCCTTCTATATGTACAAATCTTATTTTTTGAAAGTTATATTCGTTTAGTTTTTTATTAAAATTATCTTCTGTATGCGATGCAACCCTTATTCCATCTAACATTCCTACTTTCTCTACCTTTGTTACAATAAGTGAATGTGAAAAATATTGGCTATTAAATGATAATTGTACTATATCCCCCTCTTGTACTTCTTTCATTTCTGCCTGTTTTCCATATGGTCCCACACTATAATTTTTTGTTAAAAAATTATATAAGAATTGTACCCCTGTCCAAGACGGCGATTTATCATTTCCGTTTTTGTAATACCATCCTATATCTTTTGTAACATTCATAATTGGACATCCTTCAAAAATACACTGTGACACAAAATTAGTACAATCTCCTCCAATTAAATCAAAATTGTAATACTTTGGATTTCTAGAATATGCCCATTTTCTAGCATATTCTATTGCTTTATTTTTGTTATATACTACTTGCTTCATACTTTTCACATTCCTTTTTCTATAATATAGTTAAATATATTATAGACCCCTTGTACACTATTCATGTCTTTCTATATCATTTTTATCATCTTATACGAAATACTCGTTTTCTAACCTAAAAAAAGTTCCTACTTTTTCATATGAAAAAGTAGGAACTTGACTATTTTATAGTTTTGGCGGAAGCTGAGGGATTTGAACCCTCGCGGCCCTTGCGAACCCTAACAGTTTAGCAAACTGTCCCCTTCAACCACTTGGGTAAGCCTCCACTTATTTTTTATTTATATATAAAAATGGCGGAGAGGGTGGGATTCGAACCCACGGTAGGCTACAAACCTACGCCAATTTTCAAGACTGGTGCCATAAACCAACTCGACCACCTCTCCGTGTTACTGCTACCAATCGCGGTAACAGTATATATATTAACATATTTAGCATGTGCTTGTCAATAGTAAATTTTAGAAAATTAATGCATTTCTCTCTTATTGTTGGTTTACTGCTCTCTTAATTGCTTCTTTTTCCTCTTCTGAAAGTGCATATTTTGATTGTCCTTTTTCTATTGGTTTGGCATATATATTTGACATATCTCTTGCATATATTCCATTTAACACAATTCCATCATTATATTCATTTAATAAAGCAACAGCAAAGCTTAAATCACTACCTGTATCTTTAAAAGCATTATATCTTACCATTCCTATCTTTTGTGTACATTTTGCTATATTCTGGTCTAATTTCTCAAAATATGAAATTATTTCATCATTTTTATTTGATACTGTTTCTACTTCGTATATATAAGCTCGTAGCATTTCATCTACGTTATTTCCATTTCCTAATTTTTCCATAAATTTGGAATAATTTTTACTAACTTTTCTTAGCTTTATGGCATTATATATATATAATATAAGTAAAAGTATTATCCCTCCAAATACTAGTAATAAAAAATTATCTGTTTTTAAAAAATCTAAAATAATATTCATATTCTCTCCTTTGTTTTATTTTATTAAATTTAATATTCTTTCTAAATCCTCATTTGAAGAATATTGGATTATAATCTTTCCACTTCTCTTTTTGGCATCTAATTTTACTTTTGTTCCAAAAAAACCTTGAAAAGAATCCTCTATGTCTCTAAAAATAGCATCATATTTTGGATCTATCTTTTGAGCTTTCTTTTTGTTCTTTACGGTCTGCTCTATATCACGTACTGTTTCTCCCTTTTCAATAATCTTTAGAGCTGCTTGATATTGCTTATCTGGATCTTGAAAACACATTAATGATCTACAATGACCTTCTGTTATTTTTCCTTGTTCTGCTAAATTAATAACTCTTGGATCTAAATTTAATATTCTAACAGTATTCGCAATTCCACTTCTACTTATACCTATTGTATCAGAAAGTTGTTGTTGTGTCATTCCATATTCATCCATTAATTGTCTAAATCCTCTTGCCTTATCTATAGGATTTAAATCTTCTCTTTGAATATTCTCAATTAAAGCAATTTCCTTATTCTTTCTTTCGTCATCTCCTCTAACGATACAAGGCATTTGCGTTAATCCCGCTTTTTTGGCAGCTCTCCATCTTCTTTCTCCAGCTATGATTTCGTAATAATCTTCTTTTTTGTTTACAATAATTGGTTGAATTACTCCATATCTTTTAATTGACTCTGCTAAATCTTCTAGAGTTTCATTATCAAATATCTTTCTTGGTTGATCTCTATTTGGCTCTATCTCTATTAATTTGATTTGTTTAACAATTTCTTCTCCTTCTTTTACTACTTCTTCGCTTTCTTTTTGCAATAAATTATCTGCAAATAGTGCATCTAGTCCTTTGCCTAGTCCTGTTTTCTTAGCCATTTTAACCTCTCCTACCTTTCTTTATAATGCATGTTTTCCTTTTGAATCTGTCTCATTACTTTTTAAGAATTCCTTTACAAATTTCTCATAACTTTTTGCTCCTTTTGACCTTGGATCATATAAAGATATAGGCATTCCATAACTTGGTGCTTCACTTAATTTTACGTTCCTTGGAATAACATTTTTATATACTTTGTCATTAAAATATCTTTTTACTTCTTTGACAACTTGATTTGATAAATTTGTTCTAACATCATACATTGTAAGAAGTGCACCTTCTATTTCAATATCTTTATTTAAGTGCTTCTTTACTAAATTAATCGTATTCATTAATTGACCTAATCCTTCTAAAGCATAGTATTCACACTGAACTGGTATTAAAATACTATCTGAAGCCGTAAAAGCATTTAATGTAATTAAACCTAATGATGGTGGACAATCAATAATAATATAGTCATAATCTCCTTTAACAATGTCTAACTTTTCTTTTAATCTATATTCTCTTGACATTACAGAAACTAGCTCTACTTCTGCTCCTGCAAGGTTAATGTTAGAAGGACATATTGACAAGTTTTTTATTTTTGTCTTATTGACAACATCTTTTATGTCTGTTTCACCTACTAATATATCATAAACAGATTCTTCAATTTCTTTATCAAATCCCACTCCACTTGAAGCATTTCCTTGTGGATCAGCATCTATCATTAATACTTTTTTTCCTTTCTTCGCAAGGATTGTACTTAAGTTAACTGAAGTTGTAGTCTTTCCTACTCCTCCTTTTTGATTCGCAATTGATATGATTTTTCCCACTTTTTTAGCCTCCATTTCTCAATAAAATTGACATATTAATCATATAAAATTATGATTAATATGTCAATAAATTATATAAAATTTTTCTAATTTTTATATATACTTTTTAAAGAATCGGTTGTTTGGATGGAATACCCGCTTTTCTAGGATATTTAGCTGGTGTATCCACTACCTTTTTAATAATAATAATGTTTCTTTCTTGATTACTATCTGGTAATAACATATTTTCTGTCGTTTCTATTTCCCCTCCTAGTAATTGAATTGCTTTTCTTGCTTCTTCTAATTCTTCTATAATATTAGGTCCTTTCATACAAATACATCTTCCCCCTATTTTTACAAAAGGAAGCATATATTCTAGTAATGTAGTTAATCTTGCAACTGCTCTTGAAGTAACAATATCATATTGTTGCCTATGCAATGAACTTCCTGCTAATTCTTCAGCTCTTGAGTGAATATATTCTATATTCGTTAATTCTAACTGCTTACCAACTTCTTTTAAAAACTGAACTCTCTTATTTAAAGAATCTACTAATGTCATTTTTACATCTTCATTTAAAATTTTTAATGGAATACCAGGAAATCCTGCTCCTGTCCCAATATCCATCACCTTACTTTGCTCATCTATATATTTGTTTATTGTGATACTATCTATAAAATGTTTCAAAATGACATCATTTGGCTCTATAATTGCTGTCAAATTCATTTTTTCATTCCATTCTATCAGCAGTTTCATATATTGATAAAACTTTTCAAGTTCTTTCTCTGATATTTTTATATCTATTTTTAAAGCTTTCTCATATAATTTATTAACAAATTCTTGCTTTTCCATATTTGTCCCTCTCTTTTTATTCTTCTTTCTTCCCTTTTAGTTGTTCTAAATAGATTAGTAAAACAGACACATCCGCTGGCGAAACTCCTGATATTCTAGATGCTTGTCCAACAGAGTTTGGCTTAATTTTATCTAGTTTCTGCCTCGCCTCAATTCGAAGTCCTTTTATTTCTTGGTAATTCATCTCTTTCGGAAGTACCTTTTTCTCTAACTTCTTAAATTTTTCTACTTGTGCCTCTTGCAATTTGATATATCCTTCATACTTTACTTGAATTTCTACTTCTTCTGCTACTTCTTTTGATAATTCTGGTCTATCACAATCTATTTGTTTTAAGCAATTATAGGTAATTTCTGTTCTTTTTAGCAAATCTGCCAATTTTACACCATTTGCTATCACTGAAGATCCTTGCTTTTCTAAAAACTCATTTACTTTTTTTGATGGTTTAACTGTTGTATGCTTTAATCTTTCTATTTCTTTATTAATCATTTCTTTTTTATTCAAAAACTTTTCATATCTTTCTTCTGAAATCAGTCCTACTTCATGTCCAATCTCTGTTAATCTCAAATCTGCATTATCTTGTCTTAAAAGTAATCTATATTCTGCCCTTGAAGTCATCATTCTATATGGTTCATTAGTTCCTTTTGTTACAATGTCATCAATTAAAACGCCGATATATGCTGTAGATCGGTCTAATATAATAGGCTCTTTTCCCTGTAATTTCCTTGCACTATTAATTCCTGCAATAATTCCTTGTACAGCTGCCTCTTCATATCCTGATGTTCCATTAATTTGTCCTGCAAAAAACATTCCTTCTATTTCTTTATGTTCTAATGATAGTTTTAGCTCTGAGGGCTCTATACAATCATATTCAATTGCATAGGCTGGGCTTGTAAATTCTACATTTTCTAGTCCTGGTATTGTTCTATACATTGCAATCTGTACATCTTCTGGAAGAGACGAGCTCATTCCTTGTACATACATTTCTTCTGTATTTTCTCCCATTGGTTCTATAAATATTTGATGTCTTTCTTTATCTGCAAAACGAACTACTTTATCTTCAATTGATGGACAGTATCTAGGCCCAGTCCCTATAATATCCCCACTATATAGCGGAGAACGATGTAAATTCGCACGAATTAAATCATGCGTCTGCTTTGTTGTATAAGTTAGGTAACACGGTAATTGTTTTACATCTTCTTTTATTTCGTCTTCAAAAGAAAAAGCAGTTGGGCTTTTATCACCTTCTTGAATCTCCATCTTTGAAAAGTCAATACTGTTTCTATTTACTCTTGCTGGTGTACCAGTTTTAAACCTCACTAAATGAATCCCAATATTCTTTAATACCTCTGAAAGTTGCACAGATGGAAATACTCCATCTGGTCCACTTTCAAATGATGTTTCACCAATGTATATTTTCCCTTTTAAATAAGTACCTGTTGCTAAAATAATAGAATCTACATTATATATAGCTCCAATATTTGTTTCTACTGATTTTACTTTTCCATTTTCTAGTCCTATATTAATAATTTCTGCTTGCTTTAGAAATAAATTTTGTTGTCTTTCTAAAGTATATTTCATTTCCATTTGATATTTTTTTCTATCTGCTTGTGCTCTTAAAGAATAGACTGCTGGTCCTTTTGATGTGTTTAACATTCTCAATTGCGTAAAAGTTTTATCTATATTTTTCCCCATTTCACCGCCTAAGCAATCTAATTCTCTAACTAAATGCCCTTTTGAGCTCCCTCCTATGTGAGGATTACAAGGCATATTCGCAACAGCATCTAAACTAATAGAGAACAATAATGTTTTAAACCCCATCCTTGCTGTTGCAAGAGCTGCTTCGCAACCTGCATGTCCTGCTCCAATAACTGCTATATCATATTTACCTGCATTATATTTCATTTTTTTCCTCCCATTTTCCACATTTTCTCCGTTTTTTGTGGATTATCTCTCATTTCCTCTGTTTTCCTCCGTTTATCTCCGTTTTTTATGAAACATGTTTTTTCGTTTCACGAACTTATTTTTGTTTTATTGTATGTCAGTTCTATTAACATCAGTGTTTTTTTGCTATTTTGTCTATATGTCAATCCTTGTTTGTTTCGTTTCACTTTTCCTTACAGCCGCAGTGCTTTACTGTATAGTTAATGTTTTTCATTTCCATTTTTACCTATAGATTACTTTCCTAAGCAAAATTTAGAAAAAATTTCATTTATGATGTCTTCTGATACATTGTCTCCTGTTATATCCCCCAAATCTTCTAGCACTTGCTTTATTTCTACTGCAATAATATCAATTGGCATTTGGTTTAGACAAATATCTATTGCTCTGTCAATACTTTCTAGTGCTTTGTGAATTTGATTTTTATGCCTAATATTCGTGATAACCGTATCTTTTCCAATGTCAATTTCGTTTATAGCAAACATTTTTGAAATCGTCAAATATAATTCATCAATTCCTTTTTTCGTCCTCATAGAAGCCTCTATAAACGTTTTATTTAATTTAGACATATAATTTATCGTTTCTGTGTCTTTTTCTCTTATATCGCATTTATTTAACAATATAATTGTTTTCTTATTTTTTATTAAGTTTAGTATTTTAAAATCTTCTTCTTCTAATTTTTCTGAAATATCAAAAATGGCAATAATTAAATCTGCATCTTCAATTAATCCAATTGCCTTTTTGACTCCGATTGCTTCAATTTTATCTTCTGTATGACGTATTCCTGCCGTATCAATAATCTTTAATGGAACATCGTGAATTTTAATAAACTCTTCTATCGTATCTCTTGTAGTCCCCGCATAATCACTAACAATCGCTCGTTCCTCATCTAGCATAATGTTTAATAAAGATGACTTTCCTGCATTTGGCTTTCCTACAATAACCGTTTTAACACCATCTCTTAAAATCTTACCATCTTGAAAACTATTCTCTAATCGAACTAGTTTATTTTTTACTTGATTTAATACATCATTTGCTTTTTGATAAGAAGTTTCTTCTATATCATATTCAGGATAATCAATTGAAGCCTCTATATCAGCCATCAAATCTAATAAGACCTCTCTTATTTTAGTAATTTCTTTAGATAAACTACCTTGCAACTGACTTACAGAAGCTTTCGCTTCTTTATCTGTTTTTGCATTAATAATATCGATTACAGATTCGGCCTGTGAAAGATCTATTCTTCCATTTAAAAAAGCCCTTTTCGTAAATTCTCCTGGAGCTGCAAGTTCAGCTCCATTTAACAAGCATTGTTCTAATATTTTTCGTTCAACAACCATTCCACCATGTGAATTAATTTCACACATATTTTCTGTTGTATAACTTTTTGGTCCCTTAAAAAAAGAAACCAAAACTTCGTCAATCTTTTCTTGTGTTTGCGGATTAATAATATATCCATATCTGATTGTATAACCTGGTGTTTCTTCTATACTAAATTTACCATTCTTAGGAATAAAAATCTTACCCAAAATTTCAAAGCATTCTTTTCCACTCATTCTTATAATGCCTATACCCCCTGCTCCCGTAGCAGTTGCGATAGCTGCAATTGTACTCATTCTATTCTCCTTTCAAAAAAAGCCAAAGATAGAGTTTAATTGTATTTCTACTATTAAATCTTCACTTTGACTTCAGATTTGTATTTTATTTTTTTGCAATAACAACTTTTCTATATGGTTCCTCTCCTATACTATAGGTTTTAACATATTTACTTTGTTGCAAACGATTATGTATAATCTTTCTTTCATATGCCATCATTGGCTCTAATGTAACTTGTTTTCCTGTTCTTGAAACTGTTTTTGATATTTTATCTGCAAGCTCTTCTAAAGCTATTTCTCTTTTTTGTTTGTAATCTCCAATATCAAGAATAACTCTTACTCTTACATCACAATTTCTATTTGCTATTGAATTTAGAATAACTTGTAATGCATTCAATACATCGCCTCTATATCCAATTAGTTTTGTAGAATCTTGTCCATTTATTGCAATATTTAAAAATTCTTTTTCATATTTTACTTCATATATAAAATCCTGAAAATTCTTAGAAAAATCTTTTAAGAAATTTTCTACATTCTTCTTTGCCTGTGCGATATCTGCCTCTGTAGGCATTTTTCTGTCCTTATATACATCGCCTCTGTTTTCTTTTTCATTTTTATTACTCTTATTTTCTGTAACACCTTCTTTAAGTGTCAATTCTACCTGTACACTTCTTGGTGCTAATATACTAAAAAAGCTTCGTTTATCTTTATTCTCTAATACCTTTATTTCTACTTTTTCTTTAGAAACATTTAACTGTTTTAAGCCATTTAAAATAGCTTCGTTTGTTGTTTTTCCTTCGGCTATAATACTTTTAGGCATTTTCTTCTTCCTCCTTGCGGTTCATTACTTTATCAATAATAAGCTTTTCCACAATCATTAACACGTTACTAATAAACCAATATAATGCAAGTCCTAATGGAGCAATAAATGCTATAAATATTGACATCATTGGCATCATATAGCTCATATTTTTATTCATCGCTTGCATTGCTTCTAATTCATCTGGTTCCTTTTCTTCTGTATTAGAGTCTTTTTCTTCTTTTTTCTTGTTTGTCATATTTGTTGTAATTCTAATTGAAATAACTGAAGAAATAACATATAAAACTGGAATTACATAAACGGTCCAATCATTTATATTGTTTCCTGGTACTTTACTTAAATCCAATCCTAAAAATTGCATATTAATGTGTACTCTTTCATCTGTTTGTCCATAACGATTAATAATCTCTATTTCTGAATAAGATGATTTTTGCCCATTATTATCATTTTGTATTTCCTTTTTATAATGGTCAATTACACTTACTTGTTCTTCTACTGGCGCCTCTGGATTATATGGCTCATTCAACTTTTTCATGTATGTTAAAGGTTGGCTAACAAGCCAAAAAACAGACAAAATAATAAGTAATTGTACAATTGATGTTAAACATCCACTAAAAGGACTCATTTTTTCTCTTTTATATAATTCAATAGTTTCTTGATTTAATTTTTCTGGATTGTTTTTATATTTTTGTGAAATGCTCTTCATTTCCTCTTGCAATTTTGCTGATTTTTTCATTGCCTTTTGTTGCTTGATTGTAATTGGTATTAATATAACTCTTAAAATAACTGAAAAAACAATAATTGCAATACCATAATTATTAAACAACATATATAAAGCGTTTAATAAATATCCAAATATTTCTGATATAAATCCCATATATCCTCCATTAATCTAAAGGATCATATCCACCTTTTGCAAATGGATGACACCTTAATACTCTTTTTATTCCTAAATATATTCCTTTCCAAGTACCATGTTTTTCAATGGCTTGTTTCATATATTCAGAACAGCTTGGATAATATTTGCAGTTTATTCCTATTAATTTAAAAATAGGAGAAATAAACTTTTGATAACTCATTAGTAAAAATATGAATACTTTTTTCATTTTAAAACATCTACCTTTTTTAGTAATTGTTTCATATCATGTTGTATGATATGAAATGATGCATTTTCTACCAAATCCTTTTTATTCCATAAAAAAACAATATTATAACCTGTATTTAATTCATTTTCTAATAGCCTGTAATTTTCTCTAATTAGTCTTTTTATTCTGTTTCTTTTTACAGCATTGCAAGTTTTTGTTGATATTGCAATTCCAATTATATTTGTATTTAATTTATTTTTTGTTATATAAATTGTAATTTGTTTTCCTATATAATATTTACCTTTTGATAGAACATTTTGAAATTCATAATTCTTCTTTAATGTTTTCATTTTTCTCATTATTATCACTCATTTATCCACATGTTTTATAAGCTGTAGTCTTGATTGTACCTCACATTAATCAAAAAAGGTCACTATTTTTACGTGACCCTCTTTTCTTTACGCACTTAATTTTTTTCTTCCCTTTGCACGTCTTGCTTTTAATACATTTCTACCAGCTCTTGTTTTCATTCTTTTCATAAAGCCATGTTCTTTTTGTTCTTGTCTTTTTTTAGGTTGATATGTTCTTTTCATTTTTTTGCACCTCCTGTGTATATTTAACCGTAAACGGATTGTTATCTAATAAGCTTTATAATTATACTCCACTTTTCCTATTATGTCAATATTAAAAAAACATTTTTTAAATAAAGTTGTTTTTGTATTGACTATCATATTTGTTTTTTGATATTATATACAAATATTGTGGATAATTATGTGTATAACTGTCAAATTATGCACATAAACATTATATTTTGGAAGGATTGAAATAGTTATGCAAAAAGAAGAATTAAACGAACTGTTAACAAAAGCAAAAGAACTTCTAAAAAATGAAGTAACAAAAATTTCTTATGAAACTTGGATTAGAGATTTAGACATTGAAAGTGCAGAAAATGGAAATATTGTATTAGTTGCAAACAATGCTTTTCAAAAAGAATCAATTGTTTCAAGATATCACGATTTATTTAAAAATACATTTAATTATATTACAAACAAGAATTGTGAAATATCTGTTGTTTTGAAAGATGATATTGTAGAAGAAAGTAATAGCACTTTGCCACAACCTAATGCTAATACTTCTAATTATTCCAATTCTACATTAAATCCAAAATATACATTTGATACATTTGTTGTTGGTAATAATAATCGTTTTGCACATGCTGCTGCACTAGCTGTTGCTGAAGCACCTGCTACTGCATATAACCCTTTATTTATTTATGGGGGAGTAGGACTTGGAAAGACTCACTTAATGCACGCAATTGCAAATGAAATTTTAATAAATAACAGAAATGCAAACATCTTGTATGTTACTTCTGAAAAGTTTACAAACCAATTAATTAATGCTATTAAAGATAACAAGAATGAAATGTTTAGAAATAAGTATAGAAATATTGATGTTTTATTAATTGACGACATTCAGTTTATTGCAGGGAAAGAACGTATTCAAGAAGAGTTTTTCCACACTTTCAACACATTGCATGAAAGTGGAAAACAAATCATTATCTCAAGTGATAGACCACCAAAAGATATTAATTTGCTAGAAGATAGATTAAAATCAAGATTCGAATGGGGATTAATTGCAGATATATCAAATCCAGATTATGAAACACGTTTAGCAATTCTTCGTAAAAAAGCACAATTAGACAATATTATTATAGATGATGATATTTTATGTGATATTGCTACGAAAATAGATTCTAACATTAGAGAATTAGAAGGCGTTTTAAATAAATTAATTGCAAATGCTTCTTTAACGAATACTCATATCACAATGGAAATGGCAGAAAAAGCAATTAATGATGTTGTAACTAGTGGGGAAAAAGTATTATCAATTGATTTAATTCAAGAAACAATTGCTAAATACTTCAATATTACAGTAGAAGAATTAAAAGGAGTAAAAAGATCTAATGATGTTACTTTTCCAAGACAAATTGCAATGTATCTTTGTAGAAACCTTGCACAATTGCCGCTAACTAAGATAGGCGCTGGTTTTGGAAAAAGAGACCATACAACAGTAATACATGCTTGTAATAAAATTGAAAAAGAAATACAAAATGACATGACGACAAAACGAATTGTGGAAAGTGTGAAAAACATATTAATTTCGGACAAATAATGTTCATATAAAAGAAAACTTGAAATTTTTAAAATTTGTGTTTGAAAAATTTATGTTTGGAAAATGAGATTTAAACTTTACTTACGGAACAGCTAGATTAGATATACACATTTCATTGTGAATACTGTGTATATAACCTGTGAATATTTTAGTTTTCCTCATTTTAAAATTTCAAATGTAGATAACTTTTGAAGTTTTCCACTAAATTATTCACATCGAAAACCATAGGGATTTCAAACTTCCACATAGTTTTCCACACAATCCACATAACCTATTACTACTACTACTATAAATATTATATTATTATAAAAGGAGACGAAGCAAAAATGAAACTTGTTTGTGAAAAGGATAATATCCTTAAAGCGATTAATTCCGTAACAAAAGCGGTAGCAACAAAAACAACAATGCCAATACTAGAAGGCATACTAATTCAAACAAATGATAATGAAGTAAAATTAACAACTTATGATTTAGAAATGGGAATTGAGTACATTATAAACTGTGAAGTAAGACAGCAGGGAGCAACAGTCGTAAATGCAATCATGTTTAGTGAAATTATTAGAAGATTACCTGATTCTGAAATTAGTATTTCACTAGATGAAAAAAACTTATTAGTAATAGAATGTGAAGGTTCTTTGTATAAATTATCAACAATGAATCCAGATGAATTTCCAGAACTACCTAAAATTAGTATTGAAAATTCAATTGAATTAGAACAAACTTCATTAAAAGAAATGATCAGAAAAACAATTTTTGCAGTAAGTACAGAAGAAAACAGACCAATATTTACAGGGTGTCTATTTGAAATTAAAAACAATAAATTAAATGTAGTAGCAGTAGATGGTTTTAGATTAGCATGGAAAAGTAAGTTTTTACAATCAAAAACAAATGACTTTTCAGCAGTTATTCCAGGTAGAACATTAAATGAAATTAATAAAATTATATTAGATTCATATGATACAATAAAAATAGGAATTGCAAAAAACCAAGCATTGTTTGAAATGGAAAATTGTAAAATTGTAACAAGATTATTAGATGGAGAATTCTTAAACTATAATAGTGTTATTCCAGAAAACTGGGAAACAAGAATTAGAGTAGAAAAAAGTTCAATGCAAGAATGTTTTGAAAGAATTAGTTTAATTTCATCATCAAGTATAGAAAAAGAAAAGAAATATCCTGTAAAAGTAAATATAGATATTGGAAAAGTAACAATTTCTTGTACAAATCAAACAGGAGATGCAAAAGAAGAAATGTATATTTCAACAGAGGGAAAAAATTTAGAAGCAGGATTTAACCCAAAATATTTCTTAGATGCATTTAGAGCAATTGATGACCCAGAAGTATTTATTAATTTTGGAACAAGTATTTCTCCTTGCATTATAAGACCAGTAGAAGAGGGCGGAGACTATATTTATATGGTACTTCCAATTAGAATGAAAGAATAGTCATCCACAAAAGGTTGAAAAAAACCACTTGTTATCCACATTTTTGTGGATAACAAGTGGGAAATATGAACCGATTGTGAAAAAAGGAACAAAATATGTACATAAAAAAGATAAAATTACACAATTTTAGAAATTATACAAATCAAGAAATAGAATTAAATAAAAATATTAATGTCATTCATGGAGACAATGCACAGGGAAAGACAAATATTTTGGAAGCAATATTTTTAAGCAGTTTTGGAAAATCTTTTCGAACAAGTAAAGAAAAAGAATTGATAAAATTTGGAGAATCAGAACTTTGTGTTGAAACAGAATACCAAAAAGAAGACAGAGATGGAAAAATAAAAATAAATATTGCAAGTAAGAAACAGATAGCAGTAAATCGGAGTAAAAATAAAAAAATTAAGTGAAATATTAGGAAATATTAACATTGTTATATTCACACCAGAAGATATTAACATTTTAAAAGATGGTCCTGCAAACAGAAGACGTTTCTTAGATATGATGATAGGCCAGTTAAGACCGAACTATGTGTATAACTTAAATTTGTATATGCAAACACTGGAACAAAGAAATAACTATTTAAAGCAAATAAAAGAAGAGAATAAGTCACAAGAGTTACTAGAAATTTGGGATGAAAAATTAGCAGAATATGGGGAAAAGGTATTTCTATATCGTCAATATTTTGTGGATAAAATTATTCACAAAATCAATAGTATTCATAGAAATATCACAGACCAGAACGAAGAACTAACAATTCAATATACTTCAAATTGCAATAATAAAGAGGAATACTTAGAATTATTAAAAGAAAGAAGAAAATTAGATATAATAAAAGGATTTACTACAAAAGGAGTACACAGAGATGACTTTACAATATATATTAACGAAAAAGAAGTAAATATTTATGGTTCACAAGGACAAAATAGAACTGCAATTTTATCATTAAAATTAGCAGAGCTAAATGTAGTATATGATGAAATTGGAGAATATCCAATTTTATTGTTAGATGATTTTATGTCTGAGTTAGATGAAAAAAGAAGAAGAAATTTTTTAGAAAATATAGAAAACACACAAATTATCATAACAGGAACAGATAAGATAGATATTCCAAATTTAGACTATAACTTATATCATGTTCAAAAAGGAAAAGTAATGATATAGTGAAGTTAAGGAATTATCAGAATGGAGGTACTATGTACGTACATATTGGAAATAATTATTTTGTTAATTCTAAAGATATTGTAGCAATTTTTGATGTTATGGTATTAGAAAAACAAAATTCTTTAGAAAACATTTGCAAAAATCTAAAAATTAGTGATAAGATAGTAGATATATCAGAAGGAAATAAAAAATCATTTATAATGATACATAAAAACAATCAAACAATAGGATATATTTCAAATATATTAGCTACAACAATAGGGAAAAGAGCAATAAAATACCAAAGAGTAAAATAACAAAAGAAAGAGAAGTTTATGATAAAGACGGAGGTAAAAACAAACAATGGAAAAATTTGAACACGAATATGGAGCAGATCAAATCCAAGTATTAGAAGGATTAGAAGCAGTTAGAAAAAGACCAGGTATGTATATAGGAAGTACATCAATTAGAGGGTTACATCATATGGTTTACGAAATTGTGGATAACTGTGTTGATGAAGCATTAGCAGGTTATTGCTCAGAAATTAATATAAAAATTGAACCAGATAATATCATTTCTGTAGAAGATAATGGTAGAGGAATTCCAGTAGATATACATCCAAAAACGAAGATATCTGCTGCAGAAACAGTATATACAAAGTTACATGCAGGTGGAAAATTTGGTGGAGATAGCGGATATAAAGTATCTGGAGGTCTTCATGGTGTTGGAGCCTCTGTTGTAAATGCTCTATCTACTTGGACAGAAGTAACCATTCAAAGAGATGGCGGAATATACCAAATGAAATTTGAAAAAGGAAAAACAGTAGAGCCATTAAGAAGAATAGGTGACTCAAACAAAAGTGGAACCAAAGTAAGATTCCTAGCAGATGGAACAATTTTTGAAACATTAGACTATAATTATGAAACATTAGAAACAAGATTTAGAGAAATTGCATTTTTAACAAAAGGGTTAAAAATTAATATAGAAGATTTAAGAGTAGATCCATCACCAAAAGCAGAATTTCACTTTGAAGGTGGACTAAGATCATTTGTAGAATTTTTAAACAAAAAGAAAGAAGCAATACATAAAGAACCGATATATATAGAAAAAGATGGGGAAGTTCCAGTAGAAATTGCTTTCCAATATACAACAGCATATTCAGAAAGTATTTATACATTTGTTAATAATATTAATACAATTGAAGGTGGAACACATTTAGAAGGATTTAAAAGGGCACTTACTAAAACATTTAATGATTATGCAAAATCACATAATTTATTAAAAGAAAAAGATGGAAACTTACAAGGAGAAGACATTAGAGAAGGAATTACAGCAGTTGTTTCTGTAAAGGTAAAAGAACCTCAATTTGAAGGGCAAACGAAAACAAAGTTAGGAAATAGCGTTGTAACAGGAATTGTATCATCAATGGTAAATGAAGCATTAGGAAATTTCTTAGAGGAAAATCCAAATGTAGCTAAAACAATTCTTGAAAAATGTATTAGTGCATCAAGAGCAAGAGAGGCAGCAAGAAAGGCAAGAGAATTAGTTAGAAGAAAGAGCGCTTTAGAAACATCAACATTACCAGGAAAATTAGCAGACTGTAGTAGCAAAAATCCAGCAGAATGTGAAGTTTATATAGTAGAGGGAGATTCAGCAGGAGGAAGTGCAAAACAAGGAAGAGATAGAAGATTTCAAGCAATTTTACCTTTGTGGGGAAAAATGTTAAATGTAGAAAAAGCAAGAGCAGATAAAATCTACGGAAATGATAAATTGAACCCAGTTATAGTAGCGGTAGGAGCAGGAATCGGTTCAGAATTTGACATAACAAAAATAAGATACGGAAAAGTAATAATAATGGCAGATGCAGAC
>CATKGX010000108.1 GCA_949747775.1 uncultured Clostridia bacterium
AGCGAAACTAAACAAACTTGATGAAATTGAAGAACTAATGAAGGAAGTAGCAGAATTTTATTTGAAACAAGATGGAGTTATTGATGTACATTATATAAGACGTACTCATCGACAAAAAGATTTTAATGCAGTAAAAAAAGGTGAACTACCTATTCGACTTACAAGAAATGTAGGTAAGGTTATATATGTCTTATATTGGGTGCTAGAAAGTGAAGAAGCACATGCAAGGGTGTCTAAACTTGGTGTAGAAAAATTTTATAAACGTTGGAATAGATGTTTAACGACAATGCCTAAAATAATTTTGGGTGAAAATATTGTCTAACTAATAAATTACAAGTTGTAAGTTAGCATAAATAGTTTTATGCAGTAAAAAATTGTGAAAAAATTATATTTCACAAAATAAAAAATGACTGTATAATAAAGATAGAAAATGAGTAACACAAAGTGTGTTGCCGAGAAAATGTTTAATAAACCATTTCACTCGCCAAAGCAGAATGGTTTATTTTTTATTGCCTATGAATTTACCTTTTTTCATATTAATGATAGTGTCAAAATTTTCTCTTGTTGTTTCGCAAACTCCTAAGGTATATATTAAAGAAGTATAATATACATCTGTTTCATAGATTTTTCATAGTAACTATTTGCGAGTATCTTTTTTATTTCTTCATTAGGTAAGTGAATGTTATTATTTTGGTGATTGTTATGAACCTTTTGGAAAGTTTTAGAGTAAATATGTATGCTCAAATGCAACAAAAAGGAAAAAGATAAGTATTGACAAATGAAGTATGAATAAGTAAAATAAAAATATGCTAATAGTAATCACTTGTATACATAAAGTGATTATCAGTTAAAATAAGTCATAGTACATCTAAAATAGGTGTTATTCTAAGAAAAAGTAAAGTAGTATGATGGCTTAATTGAAAGTAGCAGAAAAAGCAAAATATGAATAAAAAAGAGAAAAAAGTAAAAAATAAGCATAAGAAAATAAATAAAAAGGATAAACGAAAGAAAGGAGAAAGAGATGTATAAGAAACAAAGCAGAATAGCACAGAGAAATAAACGGAATCACATTAGTAGCATTAGTGGTAACAATCGTTGTATTAATAATATTAGCAACGATAAGTGTAGGTGCGTTGTTTGGAGAAAAAGGAATCATCAAACAAGCGAAAGAAGCCAAAGAAGCACACGAGAATGGAAGAAATGAAGAAGAGAAGTC
>CATKGX010000109.1 GCA_949747775.1 uncultured Clostridia bacterium
AATCAACCGCTAGGAGCGAATTTCTTTAGTGGAGCAGTAAATAGCAGTAGTTCTGCAGGATATTCTGCAACTACGGCGCAAGCACTAGAAGACGATTCGTGGTTTGACGATATCTAAAAAGATTTGACCAAAGCGGGGGAACTTTATTCGTTCTCCCGCAAAATATTTTATGTGAGGTGAAGTCTATGTTAGACATGGCAAAAAACAAACTATTTTCTAGCTTCTTTCGGAACTTCCAGAAGTCATCTTATAAACTGATTTCATCGAAAGAAGGAAAAGAAGAAGTATATTATAAAGGTAACGGAAATTTAGTTGTTTTTGTAGGAGAGCAGTTCCAAGAAACAATATATGATGTGATTACTTCCTTAAAAAGTAGTGGAAAAATTGAAACAGAAGGGTTAGGCTTTCAAATTACAAAGTACTATGCCAATAGTAAAAAGCAAATTCTGGCTTTTAAAGCACATATAGAAAAGAAAGGTAGAAATAATACAATTTCGTGGAAGAATAGACCAGAATTAGAAAAATTAATAGAACTTGTTTCTTTTGCAGAAGCAATGCAAGAGGCGGGATACTATTTACAAGAAGAAAAATTTGACAATGAAAGTTGTACACAAATATGTGCTTTTTTGTCGTTCTTTACATGTGAAGGAACAGGTGAAAACTTATCAAAAGGATGCTTAATTAAATATGTTCATTATCTACTTTCAGACCATAATGATACTAACTTAGAAGAATACTATAAAAAGGTAGCAGAAGGTAAGCTTTATTGGAGGAAAAATGATTTTCCATATAGCATGCCAATTGTTAATATGTGTTATGGATATTATAAAGAAGGAAGGCAGCCAAAACAAGTATGGAAAGTATTAGAGCAAAGAGAAAATCGTAATAAATATTATACAACAGTAGATAGCCAAAGACTTTCCAAAGAATTGCCTGTTGTCGAAGAAAACGATTTATATACAGTATATCAGGCAGATGAAACATATTGGAAGTATCTCAAAGTTTATCATGACATGCCTGTTGGATTTGAAGAATTTTTAACCGATACAGACATGATATTTGAGGACTATGAAGATGACGTGATAGAGTATGTTAAGATAAGACTACTTGATTTTGATGGTAAACTTATTGGATATGGTTTTTCCAAGCTAGAAGCAGTAAAATTTAGTTTAGAAAATGTTAAGGATTCATACGAAATTGTGAAAACTTGCTCAGATGTACAAGCCTATTTGTTACAAATGCAAAGAAAATTGCAAAATGTAACCGAATACTGGACCATTGGGCAAAAGTTTAGCATACAAGACGATCTTGTTTATAATGGTATGTTCGGAAGAACATATCTAATAAAAGATATCTGGAGTTTGTGTGCATTACGAGAAACTTCAGTTCAAGAAATTAAAAAGCAAATGATTCAGCTATTTTTTAAGTGGTATATTATATACTTGCAAAAAGAATATGGTAACCTAGAGAAAAAAACAGATTTCTTAGAAAAATCAGAAGTAAGGTATATGAATCCAATTCTTGCTAATGAACTAATTCATTTTGCACAAAATGATAGTGTAAATTATGAAGTAGCAGAGCAGGCTTTTCATAAATTTACTGATAGTTTAAGGCTATATGGAGACGAAACACAGTTTTGTGTTGATGCAAGTTATATTTATGATTCGAAAATCAATCCCTTCCTTTTTGATTATGAATTTTCTAAAAAATACGGAATGAAAATGAAAAAAGGAACAAGTGTAAAGTTGCCGAATGGACAGTTCGTAGTAATTTTTAAAAGAAAAAAGAGTCTATCTAGCGTAAAAAGCCAAGAGAAACAAGTATATGATAATTTTATTGACAAAATAGGAAAGCCAGATGACCAACTAAAGTTTGTAGAAGTTTCAGAATACATTTATTCTAGTAATATAAATGCAGAAGAAATGTATAGCGTAGTAGGGTATGTAACTAAGCCTATTACAGGAAAGAAGCTTACAACAGAAGTTTTGCTAAGTCTTAATAACAGAGAACTTTACGAAATTATTGATATATTGTTTTCTAAATTTAGAAACTACTGGATCCCAAAAAATAGTGATATTTGGCTAGATGGTGGACATCCAGTAGATGGAAAAGCAAATAAAATCTATATTAATGTACTAAGTGAAAGTTTTCAAATAGCAAAATGGAAGCGACCTGAAAGCTTTATGAAGATATTGATGAATGATTTAATGGAAAAAGGGTACACCCCTTATGCTTTCTATATAGCAAAACTACACTCGAGTGACTGTGATAGAATAGACTGGAGATGGATGGCAAAAGCAGTTAAAAAATATTGTAAGCAACATGATGTGTATTATGAGTCATTTGGATGCCCAATTTGCCTAAAAAATCGAACAATAAATTGGACACGTTATCATAGCTCTAGCCAAACCTACGAGGATGAAATAGCTACTTATCATAGCGAATATGCTTATCATATTAAAATCTATAAAAATCCTGAATTCGTATCAGATGCAATAAAGGAAAATATACAAAACATGGTAGATGCTAAAATAAAGATTGAAGTAATGGTATGGCTTAGTACAACAGGTAAAACGTATGAAGATGAAAAAAGAAATCTATTTGGACAAGAAGGATTTATTCCTGAAAAGTTAGTAGTAAACAAAAAGCAAGAAGTAATTGGATATACGTATCATGATAAGGCAAAACAGGAGAAAAAAATAGATTTGCAAGATACTGAAAATCTTAGTAATCGCCCACGACTTATGGCACTAATTCGTCTGATGACTCAGGTAAAAAGCTTGGTAGAGCAAGGAAAGGGCTTTATTCAAAATCCGTTTGGACATGTATTTTTAGCAAAAGAATACAAAAAGCAAGTACAAATTTTAAATGTTGAATATTTAAGTACACAAGGAAATGCAAATGACACTTTAAAATGGACATATGAATATGTTTGCAAAACCATAGCGTTAGATGAAACCATCCATGCAGAGGAGCTATATAACAGCGAAATAGAGTATTCTGCAGAGCAGTTTAATCGTCTTTTAGAAAATATGCAAAATTTAGCGAAGAAGCTAACAAAGTATTGTCCTATTCATCATATATATTATGGAGATAGAACATTTTGTCCGAAATGCGTAGATGAAAAAGAATTAACTAAGGGCTATATGGAAGAAGTAAGTTTAGACAAAACAACCAGCCAGGAGCCAGTAGGCGAAGGTGGAGAGTCTATTATTTATCCCTATCAGAAAGATAAAGTTGCTAAAGTATTTCGAGATGACATGGTAGATAAGAACTTTAAAGCAATTGTTCTTGGACGTGTTTTGAAAAAGAAAGAAATACTACAAAAGGCGAATCATGAAAAGAAAAGATATCATTATGTTATTCCGCAGAAGCTTTTAGTAGATAGCGAATCTCGTGAGTTTTTTGGCTATATAATGGAAAAAGTGGAAGGAATGCCACTTTCCAACTTGAAGGATAAAGAAGAAATTGAAAGACTTGGGTTTACCATGCAAGATGTGTTTGAAATTCTAATTACCGTAGGGGAAGGAATTGAAAACTTGCATAAAAATGACATCTATATTGGTGACCTTAATGGTAGAAATATTCTTTTTGACGCCAAGAAAAATGTTTACTTTTTGGAATTTGATGGTATGGGAATTGATGGAATAGCACCTGTATTTTGCACGGATGGCTATATTGACCCAGTTTCCAAGAAAAATCATAACATTACAATGAAGGATGACTGGTATTCTTTTGCCATTCAAGCATTTTACTATTTAACGTTTACTCATCCTTTTAATGGAATATATGCTATTAAAAAAGAGGGACAAGAAGTTATGCTTAGTATTCCCGAGAAGATGGAACAGAAAGTTTCGCTACTTGGAAATCATGGTATGGAAGTTCCAAAGATAGCACGTTCATGGGAATGGATGAGTCAGTCACTAAAAAGTGCATTCTTAAGTATTTTTGAAAAAGATAGCAGAGAAAGTATACTGCCTAAACTGGTACAAGAATATAATAGAATGTATCAAAAAAGTGTAGAGACAGATGTAGTAGAAGTTGCTAGGAATATGATAAAGCTAAGAGCGGCAAAGGCAGATGGAAATGTGATACGGATTAACCCAAAATTTGTGGCAACAAAAATAGACCCGTTTTCAGCAGTAGCAGTAGAAAGAGTAATCAACGAAAATGCAGCGGTTATTTGTAAGAACAAAGAAAATGCTACAATAGAGTTATTGGTATTGGGACATAAAATGGTAATATCAAAAGCAGGAATAAATAGTGTTGTAAAAAATGTAATACTCTTATCAGACCACGATATGGCAGTCGTTATCTATGAAGAAAAAAGTAATCCAACGTATTCAAGAATCATTGCTTATGATTTAAATACAGGCAAGATTGTTTTTGAAGAAGATTTTATTTCTGAAATCAGATATGAAGTTGTAAATGGAAATACATTATATTTTCTTACTGATAATGAAGTGATTGAAAAAAGAACATTTATGCCAGACGGATATGTGAATAGAGAAGAAATTGAATTTTTAAAGAATCAAAAAACGATGGGATTTTTCGTACGAAAGAATTCGAAATTTGTTATCATTAAAGAAGGCGAAGAAGGAAGAGATGAAGTTTATTGCAACAACCAAAAACTCTGTGAAATCGATGGTAGGATGCCAAATCGAAAGTACAATATCATTTATGATACTGCTTCTCGTACATGGCTTATTATCAACAGTGAAGGATATGCAATTCTTATTGAAGAAAATGGAGAATATTACAGTTTAAAATTCCCAGAGACAGAAGTAGAAAATATAAAATATCAAAAACGAACAGTATACGTTCCTCAAAAAGAATATATGCTAATTTCTAAAATAAAAAAAGACCAAACCTTAATCTGGTCTAAGAAATTGGAGTGTCATAAAATTATGACTCCACAAACAAGACTATATAACATTAACCAAGAAGGGTTTAGCATGATAACAGAAAATACCTTCTACGAAGTTCGTAGAGGGTAAAAGAAAGAAGAGCATAGGAAAGTAAAAATAACTTTCCTATGCTTTATTTTTAGTTGTTCTAATACAACCCTTTTATGAATACAATTAAACAAAATTCATAAGGGGGCTCTTCTATGAAAGGTATATCAATAGACGAACGTGCAACAGAACTTGCACACTATATTATAGATTCAAAAGATACAGTTAGGGGAACAGCAAAAAAGTTTGGAATTAGTAAGAGTACAGTACACAAGGATGTTTCTGAAAGGTTACTACATATTAACCCAACACTAGCAGCAGAAGTAAGAAGCATTTTAGATGAAAATAAAGCAGAACGCCATATTAGAGGAGGTTTGGCAACAAAATTAAAATATCATCAAGATAAAACAGAACATGTAAAAAAAATTCCTAATATTTAGGAATTTTTTTGCATACAAGACCATATACATTATTAATTAGAAAATTAAGGAGGGGTTTAATATGGCTGTTGAGACGACCAAAGATAGTGTATGTATTAACCAAATAGTTGAACAAAAAAACGAAAGCGTTATTGTAGAAGGAGATAGTATAATTCCTGATATAAAGCCAGATATCCTAAGTGCAATCAGTACAAGTGGTACAGTTTGTATTTATAAAAGAGAAATATTAGAAGGTAAAATTAGAATTGATGGAAGTATAGATACTTATATTATGTATTTGGCAGACGATGAACAAGGAAGTATTAGAAGCATTAACAGCAATATAGATTTTACACAAGTAATTGACCTGCCAAGAGCAAAGCCAGATATGATGCTTGAGATGGAAGCAAAACTAAAAAGTGTAGAATGTAGAGTGTTAAACGGAAGAAAAATTAGTATGAAAGCAATTTTAGACATAGAAGCAAAAGTAAGTAGTAATGAAAATGTAGATATTATTAGTCAAGTTGATGTGACAGATATTCAAATGCTAAACAAAGATTTAACAATTCATTCACTAATTGGAAGCGGAAGTACAAAAGCATATGCAAAAGATACATTTGTGCTAGACAATACGCATAATTTAGCAGAAATCATGAAAGCAGATGTAAAAATCATCAATAAGGACACAAAAATTAGCTATAATAAAGTTTTAGCAAAATCGGATATGAATGTTAAGCTAATTTATTTAACAGAAGATAATCAAATTCATTCTATCGAAAATGTAATACCAGTAATGGGATTTATCGATATTCCAGATATAGGGGAAGAAAATATTTGCGATGTTAAATATGAAATGAAAAATTTAATTGTAAAGCCCAATAGTGTAGAAGAGCATTCTATTTATATAGAAGCAGAAATAGAAGTTTTTTGCACAGTATATCAAAACCAAGAAGTAAATTTAATAGAAGATTTATACAGTCCATCAAGAGGATTAAGCTTTACACAAAAACAAATGAAAGTAATGCAAACAAAACAAATTACAAAAAGTACTTGTAACATACGAGAAACACAGCTATTACCAGAATTGCAAGGAAATAGAATTTATGATGTAGAAGTACTTCCAGAAATTACAAAACAAACACTATTAAGTGATAGAATTTTATACGAAGGAGAATTAAGTTTAAGCTTTATTTACGAAACAAATGCCAATAAAGTGGACACAAAAGTATTAAAGGTACCATTTAACTTTAATATGGATTTTGCAGGAGTAAATAGTAATTCTACTGTAGAGACCAACATAGAGATTAGTATGCAAAACTTTGTTGTAACTTCTGATAATAGTGTGGATGTAAAAGTAGATTTAGACTTTACAGTAGCTTTAGCAAAAAATGCAGAGATTAACATTATTGATGATATTAAAGAAGATGAAAACAGAAAAATAAGCACATATAGCATGATTATCTATTTTGTAAAACCAGGGGATACATTGTGGAAAATAGCAAAGAAATTTGGAAGTACTGTGGAAGAAATTGCGAGGGTAAATGGAATAGAAGAGGTAAACAAACTAAATGTAGCACAGCAATTATTTATTCCTAGATATCATGGATGAAAATAAAAAAAGAATTGAGAAGATATACAGTAGAAATAGAATTAAAATACCTAGGCAAATAGCTTGGAATAAGCAAAGTACCAAAAAACACCCAATCGTGCATTCAGAAAAAACAAGAAAAGCACTTAAAATAATAACAGTTCTTATGATAGCATTTTTAGTGGTAAATGCTATCATAAGTGTTATTGAACCTGTAATTGATATGCAATGTATGAATATGGCAAAATCAATTGCCACCAAAGTATCAAATGAACAGGCAACTGTTGTAATGGCAGATTATGAATATGCAGATTTAATGAACATGACAAAAGATGAACAAGGAAATATAAAAATGATTAGTGCAAATGTTATTCTGGTAAATAAAATTATTTCAGATATCCCTATTTTAATTCAAAAAGAATTGGATAAAATAGAAAATAACAAGTTTTATATTAGACTTGGAACTTTCACAGGAAGTAAATTACTTGCAGGAAGAGGACCTAATGTAGAAATCAAAATGTCTGCAATAGGCAATATAGAAACAGACTTAAAATCAGAATTTACGGAAGCAGGAATTAACCAAACAATACATCGTATCTATTTAGAAGTAAAATGTAATGTTATTATTTTAACACCATTTAACAGCATACAAGAGCAAATTGTAAATCAAGTGCTACTTGCAGAAGGATTAATTGTAGGAAATACACCTAATACTTACTATAACTTGGAAGGAATCAATAAGGATAACATGATAGACGTTATTGAATAAATGCTCAACAGGGACGTAAAACTCTGAGAAAATTTGCTCAGAGTTTTATGTCCCTGTTGAGCAGACAAGTAGATTGACAAATATAGAAAAATGTAATAAAATGATTATGTAAATTTTTTGTAATCCTGTTTTGCAGGTTGATATAGAGACAGCAGATAGTAAAAT
>CATKGX010000110.1 GCA_949747775.1 uncultured Clostridia bacterium
ATTATATAAATTATAATATTATCATTTTTTATAAGGAAAAGTAGATGAAAAGTTTTATACTAAATTTAACAGTTAATGTGGCAAAATTTGTAATGGGTTTTCTTTATTTTTTTATCAAATTGTTTCCAATACAAGATAAAAAAATTGTAATGCTTAGTCGACAGTCAAATAACATAAATGTAGATTTTACAATGCTATTAGAATATATAAAAAAACATAATCCAGAAATGAAAGTAACAGTTTTATGTAGGAAAATTCCCAAGGAACTAATAAAAAGAATAGGATATTGTTTTTACATGATAAAGTGTATGTATCATATAGCAACTTCAAAAGTATGCATCATTGATGGCTATGTAATACCCATTAGTAGTTTAAAACAAAAGAAAAAGTTAATTGTAGTTCAAATATGGCATGCAATAGGAGCAATTAAGCAATTTGGAAAACAAGTAGTAGAGAAGCGTGAGGGGGCCAATGCTAATATTGCTAAGATTATGAAAATGCACAACAACTATAGCTATATTATGTGCACAAGTAATAAAACCAAAGAGATATTTGCAAAAGCTTTTGGCTACGATGAAAATAAAATATTAACATTAGGAATGCCTAGAATTGATTATTTACTAGGTAAGGAAGATAAATTAAATCAAAAGGTAGAGAAATTGCTACAGGAATATCCAGTATTAAAAGAAAAAAAGACAATTTTATATGTTCCTACTTTTAGAAAAGGGCAAAGTACACATGTACAAGATGTAATAAATGCAACGAATACAGAAAAATATAACTTGATAGTGAAATTACATCCATTAGATGAGACAAAGATTGATAGTAAATATGTAGTAAGTTCTAAGTATCAGACTTTTGAATTATTGAAGGTATCTGATTATGTTATAACAGATTATTCAGCAGTTGCATTTGAAGCGTCTATATTAAATAAAGCATTGTTTTTTTATTTATATGATATAGATGATTATCAGGTAAATAGAGGGTTAAATATTAACTTGAAAGAAGAAATGAAATCAAGTACGTTTTCGAATATAAAGGAAATTCTAAATATGATAGAACAAGATAAGTATAATTATAAAGAATTGGAAAAATTTAAGAATACTTATATAGAAACAATAGATACAGAAAATACAAAAAGAATTGTAGAATATGTAGTAAAGCAAATGGAGGAATAGACAATGATAGGGAAATGCAAAGCGGTGCTAAAAGCGAAGCTTACAGAATTAACAAAGAAAAACATAATGCTTAGGAAAATAGTAAGAAAAGTCTTTTATATAAGAAGGTTATGTATTTTTAAAAGAAGAACATTTGCAATCAAAACAGATGAAAAAACAGCTATGTTTTTTGCTTTTAAAGGGAAATCTTATGCATGTAGTCCAAAGGCAATTTATGAATATATGTTAACAGATGAAAAATATAAGGATTTTAAATTTATATGGGCATTTAAAGAACCAGAAGAACATAGCGATTTGGAAAAAAATAGAAATACAAGAATCGTAAAGTATGGAGGAAAAGACTATTGCAAGGCTTTAGCTTGTGCCAAATATTGGTTTTTTAATTATAGAGTAGCAGATCATATATATCCGAAAAAAGATCAAATTTATGTACAATGTTGGCATGGAACTCCACTAAAAAGATTAGGATATGATTTAAAAAATTCAAATAATGCAATGAATTCTGATGAAGAGATTTATGAAAAATATAAAATAGATGCTGAAAAATTTAGCTACATCATATCTCCATCAAAGTTTGCAAGTGAAAAGTTTGCTTCGGCATGGGATTTAGTAAATACGAATATGACAAATAAGATTATTGAAAAAGGATATCCTAGAAATGACTTTTTATATAACTTTAAAAAAGAAGAGATTTTGGAAATAAAACGAAAATTAGATTTACCAGAAGAGAAAGGGATAATTTTATATGCTCCTACTTGGAGAGACGACCAACATCAGTCAGGGGTAGGATATGTATATGAAACGCAGGTGGATTTTGATTTATTAAGAGAAGAATTAGAGGAAAATTATGTTATTTTGTTTAGAGCACATTATTTAGTGGCAAATTCATTTGATTTTGAAAAATATAAAGGTTTCATTTATGATGTATCAAATTATGATAACATTAATGATTTATATATTATAAGTGATATGCTAATTACAGATTATTCAAGTGTGTTTTTTGACTATGCAAACCTAAAAAGGCCAATGATTTTTCATATGTATGATTATGAAAAATATAAAGATGATTTAAGGGGATTTTATATTGATGTAGAGGAACTACCAGGTACAATTACAAAAACTGAAGAAGAATTGATAAAGGCAATAGAAGGCACAAAAGATTGTTATTATAATGAAAAATATAGATTATTTAATGAAAAGTATAACTATTTAGATGACGGAAATGCAGCTAAGAGAGTTGTAGAAGAAATTGTAAAAAGGAAGTGACAGAGTGAAAAAAGTAAGTATAATAGTACCAGTATATAATGTAGAGGCATTCTTAGAAAAATGTATTATTTCTATCATAAATCAAACATTAAAAGACATAGAAGTAATCTTAATTAATGATGGAAGCCAGGACAATAGCCAAGTAATAATAGATAAGTATCAAAAATTATATCCAGATATAATAAAAACAAAAAAAATTGAAAACTCAGGTGCTGCTAATGCTAGAAATATAGGCTTGGAGATGGCAGAAGGGGAATATATAGGGTTTGTAGATAGTGATGATTATATAGAAAGCACTATGTATGAAAAATTATATCAAAAAGCAAAACAGGAAGAAGCAGATATTGTAGTTTCAGGATATTTTGTTGAAAAGGGTAAAAATATTATAGCATATCAATGTGGAAATGAAAAATATTATGGAAAATCGATTAAAGAAAGTCCATATATGTATGTATATGGAGTACCATATTTATGGAATAAAATTTTCAAAAGAGATATTATTACGCAAAACAAGATGAGATTTAGTAAGCTTCGCATTTTTGAGGACTTGGAATTTGTGTATAAGCTTTATATGAAAGCGAATAAAATAGCAAAAATAAATGAAGCGTTATATTATTATACAAAGCAAAATGAGACATCATTAACTGCAGTTTTCTCAGATAAGTTTTTCGACATAGAAAAGGCCATAAAGAGTTTGAAAGAATATAGTATAGAAAATGAATGTTATCAAGAATTAGAAGATATTTTAATATATACAGCTTTAAACCATATATATATTAGATTTAATATGAGAGTTTCTGCAAAACAGTGGAAAATTAAATTAAGATATATTAATGAAATGTTTGCGTTTTGGGATAGAGAATTTCCAAACTGGAAATCACATACATTTTATTTTAAAAGGAATAAGAAAAATAAAGAAAAATATATTTCAAAAAAATATTGGAAAAGACATACTTTTATGCAAACTTTAAAATTGGATAAGCTATACAAAATGATTTCTCGAAACGTAAAAAGAGTAAAAAATTATAACAAATATGGCAGTATGTATATGAAATACTATATGAAATCAGGCATAAATGATAAAGTGGTTTTAATGGATTCTCAACATGGAAATGATATTAATGGAAATATGTTCTATTTATTAAAAGAATTAAATGACAATTCAGAATACGAAGATTATAAAATTTATTTAGGTGTAGAAGAAAGAAGATATGAGGAGTTTGAGCGAAAGTTACACTTTTATAAAATGAAACATATTAAATTAGTTATTAATGGCTCAAAGAAATATGCAAAAATTTTATCAAGTGCAAAATACTTATTTACAGATACTAGTTTTAGTCCACATTATATAAAAAAAGAAGGACAAATCTATTTAAATACATGGCATGGTACGCCATTAAAAACACTAGGAAAAAGTACAAAAGAGGATTTTGCGAATATTGCAAATTTACAAAAGAATTTTGTTGTAGCAGACTACTTGTTATATCCAAGTGAATATATGATGGAACATATGCTAGAAGATTACATGTTAAAAAATATTGCTAAAAATAAGATTTTGCTTTGTGGGTATCCTAGAAATGCAGTATTCTTAAATGAAGAAAGGAGAAAAGAGGTAAAGAAGCAATTAGAGCTAGAAGGAAAAGAATTAATTGCATATATGCCTACTTGGAGAGGAACATTAGGAAAGAAAAATACAAAGAAATATATTGCGACATTAAAAGGGTATCTAAAATATTTATCGGAAAATTTGAATGAAAATCAAATATTATATGTAAATGTGCATCCTTATGTAAAAGATTATATTGAGTTTAATCAATATACGAATATTAAACCTTTTCCAAAGCAATATGAAACATATGATTTCCTTAATATATGTGATACACTAATCACAGACTATTCTAGTGTATTCTTCGATTTTGCTTTAACTAGAAAGAAAGTTATCCTATTTACATATGATGAAAAAGAATATTTAAAGGAAAGAGGACTATATGTAGAGTTAAAGAGTTTACCATTTCCAATAGTATATACAGTAGAAGATTTGTTAAAAGAAATCAATTGTCAAGAAGTTGTGAAATATGACGAATTTATAGAAAAGTTTTGTAAATATGACCATAAGGATATTTCAAAGAGAATATGTGAAAAAGTTATTTTAAATAAAGATGTTGATATAAAAACAGTAGATATGCCAAAAAATGATAAAGAAAATGTTCTAATATTGGTAAGAAATTTTGCAGATAAAGATATTAATAAACAATTTTTCAATTTGGTTGAAAATATGGAAGAACTGAAATACAATTATTATGTAGGGTATATATCAAGAAATGTTAGAAAGTATGCACATAATTTATTGAAATTACCAAAAGGAATTCATTACATGGGACAGTTGTTTTCTATGTGCAATGCAACTTTAAAAATGAGAGGACTTTTCAAATTAAGCAACAAATCAAAGGGGAAGATAAAGTTAACTTCAAAAAGATATAGAAGGTTTTTTAAGGAAGAATTAAAAAGAATATATGGAGACATAGATTTTAAAACCATTATATTATTTGGAGAGAAGCATGAAGCAAGATTAAGTCTATTTTCTAATTATGAAAAAGGGAAGAAAATATTATATACACCCAATAATCATAAAGAAAAGTATAAAGAAATGTTTGACTATATAATAGAACAAGAAGAAATAGAAAAAATAAAAAGTTTAAATGAAATAGTAGAGTTAGGAGAGAAGAGAGTATGAAAAGAATATTAACATATGGAACATATGATTTACTACATTATGGACATATTAGGTTATTACAAAGAGCTAAAGCGTTGGGGGATTATTTAATAGTAGCACTTTCGACAGATGAATTTAATAGTGGAAAAGGAAAAAAGGCATATCACAATTATGAAACAAGAAAGAAAATGTTAGAAGCTATTCGATTTGTAGACTTGGTAATACCAGAAGACTGTTGGGAACAAAAAATATCAGATGTACAAAAATATGATGTGGATATGGTTGTCATGGGAAGCGATTGGGCTGGAAGTGACAGATTTGACTATTTAAAAGAATATTGTGAGGTTGTTTATTTAGATAGAACAGAAGGAATATCTACAACGAAGATAAAAAAGGATTTGGGACTACAAGATGCAATTAATGGGGTAGACCAAATTCCAGAAATAAAGAAATAAGAACTAGTAGGATAAGATTCATATAAAAAACACTATGTAAATTTGAACATAGTGTTTTTATATGAAGATGAGATTGGGTTATACATCAAAGTTTCTTTCTTTTACAATGTAAATAGGTCTATGTTTAACTTCTAAATATGTTTTGGCTAAATATTGACCACTAATTCCTGTGCAAAATAATTGAATACCGCCAACAAATAGAATAATACAAGCAAGAGATGGCCAACCACCAACAGGATCTCCAAATATAAAAGTTTTAAAAATAATAACTAATATCATAATTAAAGAGATGATAAAAAATATAATTCCAGCAATAGTAGATAGAATAAGTGGCTTTGTGGAAAAAGCAGTAAATCCATCTAACGAATATAATAGTAATTTCCAAAATGACCATTTGGTTTTTCCAGCAACTCTTTCAATATTTTCATATTCTAACCATTTTGTGTGAAAACCTACAAATCCAAAAATACCTTTTGAAAATCGGTTATACTCACTAATTTCTAAAATAGCATTTACCATTTGTCTTGTCATTAATCTAAAGTCTCTAGCCCCATCAACTACTTCAGTATTAGAAATAGCATTCATAATTTTATAAAATAGTTTCGCAAAAAAAGAACGAATTCTAGGTTCTCCTTTTCTGGTAACACGTCTAGTTGCTACACAATCATACTCACCTTTCTCTAAGGTATCAAACATACTAGGTAGAAGAGATGGTGGGTCTTGTAAGTCTGCATCCATAATAGCAATGTAATCACTACTAGCTTCTTTAAGACCAGCATACATGGCAGCTTCTTTTCCAAAGTTTCTTGAAAAAGAGATATATTTTACTTGTTCATCTTTTTTACTTAAATCTCTTAATACATTTAAGGTGTTATCCTTTGAACCATCATTAACAAATAAAAACTCAAATTCGGTATTGGGTATTGTTTCACTTACTTTTTTTGCTTCTTCATAAAAATAGGGAATTGCTTCTTGTTCATTGTAACAAGGGACAACAATTGATATTTTCTTCATATATAATTCCTCCTAGAACTTGTTTATTGTTATGTTTTGGATTAATCAATTTTATCTTTTATAATATATTTTGGTCTATTTTTAATTTCCATATACATTTTGGCAATGTATTCTGATAATATTCCAATGGATACAAGCTGTATACCACCAATAAATAAAACAGATACAATGGTAGAGGCATATCCAGGGACATCTTTTCCAAGGAAAAGTGTTTGAGCAAAAATAATTATTCCTAAAACAATGGCAACAAAAGAAATAATTAGACCTAATATAATAGAAATCTTAAGTGGCATTGTAGAAAAAGAAATCAGTCCTTCTTTGGCATATTGAAATAATCCAAAGAAATTCCACTTTGATTTTCCAGCAGCACGTTCACGGTTGTCTGTTTCTATATATTTAACATTAAAGCCCACCCAAGAAAAGATACCTTTAGAAAAACGGTTATATTCTTTTAACTCTAAAATAGCATTTACGACTTGTCTAGTCATCATTCTATAATCTTGTGCTCCTTGTTTTACTTCTACTTTACTACTACCATGCATGCATTTGTAAAATAGCCTAGAAAGAAAACTCCTAATTTTAGATTCTCCTTTTCTATTTTTTCTAACAGTAGTAACAACGTCAAAGCCTTCTGAAATACCATCTAACATTTCTAATATTTTTTCAGGAGAATGCTGCAGGTCAGCATCCATAATAACAGTTAAATCACCTGTACAGTTTTCTAATCCAGCGTACATAGCGGCTTCTTTTCCAAAGTTTCTTGAAAAGCTGATAATTCTTATATGGTCATCGGTATTTTTTAATTCTTTTAATACTTTTAAAGTATTGTCAGAACTACCATCGTTTACAAATAATAGTTCATATGTATAGTTTTCCTTAATGTTATCAATAACAGTTTTATGTATTTCTTCGTTAAAAAGTGATAAAACATCTTCTTCATTATAACATGGAACAATAATAGATATTTTTTTCATCTTGATCCTCCTAAAATTTTCAATATATGTCACATTTTATCACAAAAAGGGAATAATGTCACTGGTTATATAAAAAATATGTATATTTGTATAAAATAAAAGAGACTATTGAAAACAAATAAAAGATGAAGTAAAATAGTAAGGAAAAATGGAAGGGGAATAAGTCATGGAGAAGACGATGAATAAAACAAAAGAAAAAATTAGCATAGTGTGGCATAAACATAAATTAATAATAGGATATACTATATTATTTGCTGTAATTATTGCATTTTTAATAAGTATCTTAAAAAAGTATGGTAAAAGTTTTATATGGAATGGACCAGATGGGCTAACTCAGCATGTAGTAAATTTACAAAATTTCAGACAATTATTAATAGATTTTATAAAAACAGGGAAAGTATCAACATTTACTTGGAATATAGGAACAGGATTTGATATGTTTGGTAATTTAGCATATTATTGCTTTGGTGATATATTTTCGTATATATCGGTATTTTTTCCGAAAAGCAAAATCGAAGTATTATATAATATATTAATTGTTATGCGAATGTATTTTTGTGGTATTACTTTTATATGTTATTGCAAATATAAAAAAATGAAAGAATATCCGTCATTAATTGGTGCATTGATGTATACATTTTGTACTTTTGTATTATTTACTGTAAGGCATCCATATTTTATAAATGCAGTTATTATTTTTCCGTTAGCCCTAATGGGAATTGAAAAGATAGTATTGGAGAACAAAAAAATATTTTATACAATTATAATTGCAATAATGTTTATGATGAATTTTTACTTTGCTTACATGATAGCAATAATATTGGCAATTTATGGCACTATTTTAGCTATATATACTTATCGAAAAGAAGGAGCAAAAAAGGTAATAGGAGTGTTATTAAAGACTTTGTTATATAGCATACTAGGTATTATGATAGCAGCTATTGTCCTATTGCCAACAGCAATAGCCTTTTTGGATTCAGAAAGAACAGATGCTACTATATATCCATATACAATAACACATTATAGAAATTTGTTTGCTAGGCTATTAAATGAAAATGGGAGTACATATTGGATGTGCTTTGGAGTACAATCAATTAGTTTAATAGCAATACCAATTTTTATAAAAAATAGGAAAAAAAATTATCCATTATTTTTGTTACTAATAATTCTATTCCTACCACTATTAGTTGCACAGATTGGCTCTATATTTTGTGGTTTTGGATATCCTAATAATAGATGGATTTTTGTGATATCATTTATATTTTCATTTATGGCAACAAAATTATTAAATGATGATGAAAAAATAGATAAGAAAGCTTTACTTGCAATTGCAATTTTTATATCAATATATTTGGCTTGGAATATTATAGGAGAATTGCAAATAAAAGCTTATGCACAGTTCGAATTATTGGTATTTTTATTAGAGTTAATATTAATGTTAAATAAAGAAAAATTTAATAGAAAAAGCACCTATAAAATTTTATTGACAATTATATTTGTGATAGGAATATTAGGAACAGAGAAATTCCTGTATGATGCAGAAAATTCAAATTATGTATCACAATTTTTAAATGAAAATAAATTAAACAAAGCAATAGAAACATCAAGAAGTACTATTAGCGATTTTAAAAAGACAATCAAATATTTGAATAAAACGGATAAAGAGTTCTATAGAGTGGGAAAAAATCCACATGATTTTGATAATTTGCCACTAGTGCTAGACTACAAGGCAATTGGCAGCTTTTATTCAATAACTCCTAAAATAGCTAGTGAATTAAGTCATGACTTAAATAATCTACAGTATGCAATGAGCTATGGAATGGGAGAATTTGACTATAGAACAAAAATTAATACATTATTAGGTGTAAAATATTATATTAATAACGGAAATAATATAATACCATATGGCTACTCACTAGAAAATGACTATAAAGGTAAGTCTAAAATATATAAAAATAACTATAATTTGCCCTTCGGAGTTTTATACACAAAATATATTACATTAAACGAATATGATAATTTAAGTGCAGTAGAGAAGGAAGATAGTCTTTTAAAAGTGGTAGCATTAGAAGAAATACCTAAAGAAGAAAGGAAGATACAACATAGCAAACAATTGCAACACAAGATAGAAAAAGTAGAATTTGAAATAATTGATAAAAATAAAATAAATTCAAAAAATAAAATTGAAATAAACAAGGAAAATAAAAATAAAATAAAATTAAAAGTTAGAAATATAAAGAACAAAGAACTATATTTACAAATAAATGGACTAAAATATGAAACACTTAGTAAAGAAGAGGTAATAAAAAAAGAATTAGGAAAAAATCCTTCAAATATAGAAAAAGAAGTAGCTAAAAATAAATATAAGTGGTACCAACCTAATTATCGTTATATGGTAAAAGTAGAATTTAACAATACCAAAAAATCTAAAAAAATAGATGATTATATTACTTCTCCATATTATTTTGAAATGCCAGAAATACTATTCAATTTAGGTTACTATGATGAAGCATCTGGGGAAATTGAATTAGAGTTCTCAAAGATAGGAACATATAATTATGATTCCATAATCATTTATGCAGTATCTATGGAAGATTATGAGCAAGACATTCAAAATTTAAGAAAATCAAATTTTGAAGTTGTAGATTATGATAATAATTATTTAAATGGAAAAGTGAACTCTGAAGAAAATGGAATATTACAATTTTCTACAATGTATAACAAAGGATGGAAGGTCTATGTTGATGGGAAAGAGGTAAAAACGCTAAAATGTAATAAATACTTTTTAGGTATAGAAATAGAAAAAGGCAGTCATACAGTGAAATTACAATATAATAATCCATATATAATTTACGGGGTGGCTATTACGACAATAGGTATTATGATATTTGTAGTTACTATAGTATATAATAGAAAAAAAGACAAGAAATGATAAAATTAAAAGTCCCTAATCTGAAAAAAAGGGACTTTTTACTTTTTTATTTTTCTAATTTATAATATACTTTTTTACCTTTTCTTAAAATAGCATAACCATCTTTAAAGTCTTCACTACTTAGCATATAAGTTGTATCAGAAATTTTATTATCATTTAAAGTAATACCACCTTGGGCAATTAATGTTCTGGCTTGTCCTTTTGAAGGAGCCATTTTGCAGTTAATAATAGCGTCTAAAATAGATATGTTTTCTTCTACTTTAATAGTAGGCATATTTTCTAAACTACCATTTCCTTCAAATAAGGCATTTGCAGCTTCTTCTGCCTTTTTAGCTTCTTCTTGGCCATGAATTAATTTTGTAATTTCAAATGCAGCTACCTTTTTTGCTTCATTAATTTGTTCATCTTTTAGACTAGCTAAACGATTGATTTCTTCCATAGGAAGGAAAGTTAACAAACACAAAACGTTTTTTACATCATCATCTGCAATATTTCTCCAGTATTGATAAAATTCATATGGAGAAGTTTTTGTGCTATCTAGCCATAAAGCGCCTTTTTCAGTTTTACCCATTTTTTTACCTTCTTTGGTTGTTAGAAGTTTAAAGGTTAAACCATAAGAATCTGAATGTCCTACTCTTCTAATAAGGTCAACACCTCCTAGAATATTTGACCATTGATCATTTCCACCCATTTCTAGTTTACAGCCATAAGTATTATATAAATGCAAGAAATCGTATGATTGCATTAACATATATCCTAGTTCAAAGAAAGTTAGACCTTTTTCCATTCTTTGTTTATAACATTCTGCTGCAAGCATTTTGTTCACAGAGAAAAGGGAACCAATGTCTCTCATGAAGTCTACAAAGTTTAGGTTTAATAGCCAGTCTGCGTTATTTACAATAATAGCTGCATTTTCTCCTTCGAAGCTTAAAAATTTAGATAGTTGTTTTTTAAAACATTCTACATTATGATTAATTTCTTCACGAGACATCATTCTTCTCATGTCTGTTTTTCCAGAAGGGTCACCAATAGTAGCTGTTCCTCCACCAATTAGAATAATAGGTTTATGACCTGCTTTTTGCATATGTGATGCTACCATCATAGATACAAAGTGTCCTACATGTAAGCTGTCGGCTGTTGGGTCAAAACCAATATAAAATGGGATATGTTCGTTGTTCAAAGTGTCTTTTAGTTCTTCGTGTGTAATTTGTTCGATATATCCTCTTTCCATTAACTCATCAAATATTTTTGGCATATATATCACTCCTTGTAAAATTTGATAATATTTTATCATAGGTTTTGTAGGAAATACAAGGGAAAAGAGAAATTTGTTGCTTTTTATGGTTATTTAGGTACTGTGGGTAGAAATATTACAAATTGTGAAAAGTTTGTAAAAAGAAATTAGAAACGTTGACAAGCTAGAAAAGAATATATTAAAATAATAAGATATGTAAAACTAAAATAAAGGAGGAAACAATGCTAAAGATATTAAAAAACTTAAAAAAGACATGGGTATCAGTAGTAGCAATTATATTACTTTTATGTTTACAAGCAGCAACAGATTTAGCGCTTCCAGACTATACATCTAAAATTGTAAATATAGGAATACAACAAGGTGGAATTGAAAGTGCATCACCAGAAGTAATGAAAGAAAGCACAATGATGGCATTGAAAATGATTTCTGGAAATAATTCTGTTATCTCTAATAGCTATGAGATGATTTCAAAAGATAATTTAACAGAAAAAGAGTACGAAAAATATGTAAAAAAATATCCAGCTTTAGAAGAACAAAGGCTATATGTGCAAAAGAAACTAAAAAGTGAAGAACAAGAAGAACTAGATAATATAATGTCTAAGGCAATAATTGCAGTTAATGGACAAAAAATGGCAATGCAAATATTAGAAGGTAACAAAGTAGAAAGTAGTCAAACAAGTAATATGGCAAGTATGTCGGCAGATAAATTAGAACAAATGCCAGAGAGTATTTTAAAACAAGCTGCGATTCAAATGGTAAAACTAGAATATGAAGAAATAGGAATGAATATGGAAAGTTTCCAAAATAAATATATTCTATTAACAGGACTTCAAATGCTTGGAATATCATTAGTAAGTATGGCTGCAGCAGTTTCAATTATGCTACTTTCATCAAGAGTGGGTGCAAAACTTGCAGCAACACTTAGAGAAAAATTGTATCAAAAAGTATTAAGTTTTTCTAGCAAAGAGTTTAGAGAGTTTTCAACAGCATCGCTTATTACACGTAGTACGAATGACATACAACAAATTCAAATGTTAATGGCAATGCTATTTAGAGTAGTTGTTTATGCTCCAATTATGGGTGTAGGAGGATTTTTAAAGGTACTAGGTGCAAGTGATGGTTCAATGGCTTGGGTTATAGGAACTGCAATCATTGCAATACTTTCAATTGTAATGACTTTGTTTATTATTGCAATGCCTAAGTTTAAAAAGTTACAAGATTTAATAGATAAGCTAAATTTGGTGTCACGTGAGATTTTAACAGGTCTTCCTGTTATTCGTGCTTTTCATAAAGAAAAAGAAGAAGAGGAAAGATTTGATACAGCCAATCGTGACTTAATGAAAACCAATATGTTTGTAAATAAAGCAATGAGTTTGATGATGCCTACATTAATGCTAGTAATGAATGGAATTACTTTATTGATTATTTGGGTAGGTGGTCATGGTGTAGATGAAGGAATCTTGCAAGTTGGAGATATGATGGCATTTATACAATATACAATGCAAATTGTAATGAGTTTCTTAATGATATCTATGATTTCTATTATGCTACCACGTGCTTCCGTTTCAGCAAAACGTATTAATGAAGTGCTAGAGACTGAGGCAGACATTAAAGACCCTGCACAGCCAAAACAATTTGATGCAAGTAAAAAAGGAATAGTAGAGTTTAAAAATGTAAGTTTTCAATATCCAGATGCTGATGAAGAATTGTTAAAAAATATTAATTTTACGGCAAAGCCAGGGCAAACAACAGCAATTATTGGTAGTACAGGAAGCGGAAAGTCTACAATTGTTAATTTAATCCCAAGATTTTATGATGTAACAGAAGGAGAGATTCTAATTGATGGGGTTAATGTAAAAGAAGTAACACAAAAAGATTTAAGAGATGTAATCGGTTTTGTTCCTCAAAAGGGAGTATTGTTTTCTGGAACAATAGAATCAAATATTAAATATAGTAATGAAGATATGTCTGATGAGCAAATGAAGATGGCAGCAGAGATTGCACAAGCTACTGAGTTTATAGAAGCAAAAGAAAATAAATATGCTTCTGAAATTGCACAAGGTGGTAACAATGTATCTGGTGGACAAAAACAACGTTTATCCATTGCAAGAGCAATTGCAAAAAATCCAGAAATATTTGTATTTGATGATAGCTTTTCGGCATTAGATTACAAAACAGATAGTAAGCTTCGTGAAGCATTAAAAGAAAAGACAGAGAATAAAACAGTCATTATTGTGGCACAAAGAATTAATACAATTTTAAATGCAGACCAAATTATTGTATTAGAAGAAGGCGAAGTTGTTGGAAAAGGAACCCATAAAGAGCTTATGGAAAACTGTGAGACATATCAGCAAATAGCGACTTCACAATTATCAAAGGAGGAATTAGAATAATATGAGTAATCAAACAAATCAAAGACCTCCTATGAGAAAGGGACCAATGGGAGGACATGGAAGAGGAGCAGTAGAAAAAGCAAAAGATTTTAAAGGGACAACTAAAAAATTAGTAAAAGGTTATTTAATTCACTATAAATGGAAAATTTTAATTGTAATATTATTTGCAATAGGAAGTACCATTTTTACAATTGTAGGACCTAAAATATTAGGAGATGCAACAACAGAAATTTTTAACGGAATTGTAAGCAAGCTTTCAGGGGGAAGTGGCATTAATTTTGAAAAAATTGCTCAGATTTTGCTAACAATTTTAGGATTATATGGAATTAGTACTATTTTTTCATATGTTCAAGGATTTATGATGACAAATGTATCGCAAAAAATAACATATCGCTTACGTAATGATATTGCTGGAAAAATTAATAAATTGCCAATGAATTACTTTGATAAAAAAACAAATGGAGAGGTATTATCTGTTATTACAAATGATGTGGATACACTTTCGTCAAATTTAAACCAAAGTATTACACAAATTATTACAGCGATTTGTACACTAATAGGTATCTTAATTATGATGTTTTCAATTAGTGTAACCATGACAATTGTGTCACTTGTTATTTTACCAATTACAATTTTCGTTGTTAGAATTGTTGTAAAAAAATCACAAAAGTATTTCAAAAAACAACAAGATTATTTAGGACATGTTAATGGTGATGTGGAAGAAACTTTTAGTGGTCAAAATATTGTTAAAATATTTAATGGCGAAGAAAAGGCAATAGAGCAGTTTAAAAAGATTAATGAAGAGCTATATCATTCTGGTTGGAGGTCTCAATTTTTATCTGGACTGATGCATCCAATTATGAGATTTATTGGAAATGTAGGATATGTGGCTATATCAATATTAGGTGGATATTTGGCAATAAAAGGAAGAATTACAGTAGGAAATATTCAATCGTTTATTCAATATAATAGACAGTTTACAGAGCCAATTAATGAAATAGCACAAATTTCTGGCATGCTTCAATCTATGATAGCAGCGGCTGAAAGAGTATTTGAATTTTTAGAAGAAAAAGAAGAACAAGATACTGCAAAAGGAGAAATAGATACAGACAAAATAAAAGGCAATATTGCGTTTGAAAATGTAAAATTTGGATACAACGAAGATAAAATTATTATTAATGATTTTAGTTGTCATGTAAAAGAAGGACAAAAAATTGCAATTGTTGGACCAACTGGTGCAGGAAAAACGACCATGGTAAAACTACTTATGAGATTTTATGATGTAAATGAAGGCGCCATTGTTGTAGATGGTCATAATATAAAAGATTTTAAACGTGGAGAACTACGTAAAATGTTTGGGATGGTACTTCAAGATACATGGCTATTTGGAGGTAGTATCAAGGATAACATTAAATATGGAAAACCAAATGCAACGGATGAAGAAGTAATTGAAGCAGCCAAAGCAGCACACGTACATCATTTTATTCAAACACTTCCTAATGGATATGATATGATACTAAATGAAGAATCAAGTAATGTATCACAAGGGCAAAAGCAGCTACTAACCATTGCGAGGGTGATTTTAGCAGACCCTAAAATATTAATCTTAGATGAAGCAACAAGTTCAATTGATACTAGAACAGAACTACAAATACAAGCAGCAATGGATAATCTAATGAAAGGAAGAACCAGCTTTATTATAGCTCACAGATTATCTACCATTAAAAATGCAGACCTAATTTTAGTAATGGAGCATGGAGATATTGTAGAACAAGGAACACACGAAGAATTATTAGAAAAAGATGGAGCTTATGCAAGATTATATAATTCGCAATTTGATGGAGAGGAACGGATAAAGTATATTAGGAATGAAGAGTAAAAGCAAACTAAGAGTTCAAATATTAGAAACTCTTAGTTTGCTTTTTACAAAATGTTTAGCAGTTTTTACTTAATCCCAATAGTAACAGTCATCAAAAAGAGAAGGCTGAATATCTGGAGGGAACATGTTAGGTAAGGCTGCAGATGCCGTTACAGAGATTTCATGCAATTCGTCAATAACTTCATCAAGTTGAATTTGCAATTTTTGCCGTTTGGCATTTAAATCAGATATTGCAGATTTGAAAGAGGCAATTTGTGCTCTTTTTTCGATTACTTCAGCTTTTCTATCTTCGGGAATTAATTTGTCTTTAGAGACTTCAATTGGCCGTTCGAAATGCTTAATACCATCACCATGCAATATTACATCATAAATGTTTCCTTCACATTTTTCTACATGCTCATATCTAGCACCACAAAGGACACATTCATAGGGAGTTGGTAATAAAGGCTTCCCGAAGACGTTTAACCATCTATAAACTATGTGATTACATTCATGTTGCCAGTTCTTTGTGAATTCTACCATTTTAGCAGTTTTTGTTGCTACAAGGTCTTCAGTATCCTGAATTTGTTTTTCAAGTAGTCCTTTTTGAGCAATTAAATCTTTTACTGCTGTTAAAACTGCGTTTTTCATACATTACCTTCTTTCATAAAATATTATGGACAGATAGGACTTTAACAAAACGTACTTATTGTAAGTAATAGTATAACATGGGCAACTATAAATAGCAATATAAGTAAAGGAGATAATACTAAAGATAATAAAAAAACTAGTTCATAATAGAACTAGTTTTTTGAGAGAGCTTTTGAAAGAAATACTCTAGTATCATCAGCAAGTAAAAGAAAATAACAGAAAAAATAGCATTGGCCAAATGATATTTTTTATCGTATTATCATTCTTTTCAAAGAAAATGGTTAAAACAAATTAGTGCGCAACCATGGATAAAATTTGTTCAGGTTAAATTCTTTTTTTCGAGCTAATAGAGCGTTTTCACTTCCTAAAGTACATTCTTTCATAAAAATACATTCTGTATAAAGAATATATTTTTATTTTTCGACATTATTATAACATTAGTATTTATGAATAGCAATAGTAAAACTGGTAATATTAAATATTGACAAGTAGATTAAAAGAAAATATAATTTAAACTTAGAAATATAACTAAGAAAGGGAAACTAATGGAAGAAAATAGCGTTTGCAAAAAAGATAAGAAAATCTATTTACAATATACAATATTATTTGCTGTAATTAGTTTGGCAGTCTTTGCAATATTTATTAAGCTAAATAAAGGATTTATATGGGAAAGAGATGGTTTCAAACAACATTACATTATTTTATATGATTTTAATCAAATGATGCGTAGCCTATTTCAGAATGGATTTTCTACTTTTTCTTGGAATATGGGGCTGGGGCTAGATGTAATAGGTCAATATTCTTATTATGTATTAGGAGATCCATTTGCGTATATTAGCTTATTATTTCCAATAGAACGTTTAGAAACAATTTATAGCGTACTGGTTATTTTGCGTATGTATTGTGTAGGGTTAGCCTTTATAATGTATTGTAGATACCAAGGGAAAAACAAAGGAAATACATTAATTGGAACAATTATTTATACCTTTGGAGGCTTTGTTTTATGGGCAGGTATAAGGCATCCATATTTTACGAATGCAGCAATTCTATTACCACTAACTTTTATTGGAATAGATAAGCTTTTAAAGGAAAATAAAAAAGTTTATTTAATATTAATTACAATGCTTGCAATGGTTAATAATTATTACTTTTTCTATATGATAGCAATTATTGATGTGATTTATGCAGTTGTAAAATATATGGTAGAATATAATGAAGGAATAAAAGTCTTTTTCAAAAAAGCAGGAACAGCGATGCTATGTTACTTGATAGGAATATTGATGGCAAGTATTATTTTGCTACCAACAATATATGCTTTTTTAAATTCAACAAGAACGGGGTATGAACAAACTTATTTATATGGTTCTGGGGCTTACAAAAATTTTTATATGGGACTTATTTGCATGAGACATAGCCATTGGACAATTATTGGTTTGTCTTCTATTATTCTTTTGATGATACCAATATTATTTACAAAACGAAAAGAAAAAGAGGCAAAAACATTTTGGATTTTATTAGTAATTACAACAATAATGTTGATAGTGCCAGTTGTGTCATCTATAATGAATGGTTTTTCTTTTCCAAATAATAGATGGATATTTGCTTATTCTTTTATTTTATCATATATTGTTACAATTTGTTTTAACCAAAAGCTAGACTATTCTAAAAAACAAATAAAGATAATGACTATTTTTGTAGCAATTTATTGTTTGATTGGAATGTGCATAACAAAGCTAAGGGTTATAACATATTTGGATTTTTATGCTTCTATGGGATTTTGTGTACTGATGTGGTTAGTAATTGTATTAAGTAATACGAAACAAAAGAAATTGACCATATTATTAAAATATAACGAAATTTTTATGATACTACTAATTATATGTAATATATGGACAACATCATATGGGTTATATCATGGTAATAAAAAGAATAGTGGATATGCAAAAGAATTTTTAAATAACCATTCTGTTATGCAAAAGAGTAATACATTAAAAGGGAAAATGAAACATTTTAAAGAAGCAATTGACTATATAAAAGAAAATGACAAAGAGTTTTATAGGATAGCAAAATGTGATGGAACAAACCAAAATTTATCACTTCTTTATGATTATCATGGAATTCAATCATTTTTGTCCATTGGAAATGGAAGCATATATGATTTTACGCGTAGCCTAGAAGATATCAATCATTTGTCAACACTTTGTATTAATGGAGTGGATAGAAGAACACAAGCAATGACAATGCTAGGAACAAAGTATTATATATGTCATAAAAAGGCAGTAGCTTATGTTCCTTATGGATATGAGTTATATAAAGAAATAGGCGATACTCAAATTTATAAAAATAGATATCATGTTTCTATGGGGATGTTTTATGATAATTATTTGTTAAAGGAAGAATACAATAAACTTTCTCCACTACAAAGAGAACAGGTGCTATTAACAAGTGCTGTAATAGAAGAAGAGAATCATTTGGTGGAAAAACAAGAAAATATTGAAAAATACGTAGACAATATAGTGCGTTTGAATTATCAAGAAAAAGAGAACAAAATTCAAAAGAATCAAATTAATGTAAAAGATAATAATGAAGAGATTACTTTAATTGTAGATGATATAAAACCAAATACAGAAATATATTTAAGTATAAAAAATCTAAAATATACTTCAAAAAGAAAGAAAAAAGATTTTCAGATAAAAGCATCGTTTCAAGGAGTTAGCAATAGTGAAAATGTATTAGATAAACTTTCATCAGCATACTACGTAGATGATTCAGACATTTTGATGAATTTAGGAGTTGTTAAGGGAAAAGCAAATCATAAATTAAAAATTACATTCAATAATAAAGGGAAATATTCTTTTGATAACTTGGAAATACTTGCTGTGCCGATGGGACAATATGAAGAAAAAGTAAGTAAGATAAGACAAAATGAAATGAAGAATATACGATATGGCAATCAATTTGTAAAAGGAGAATTGAACAATCAAAAAAATGGAATTTTACAAATTTCAACTTCGTATTCAGATGGATGGAAAGCTTTTGTAGATGGAAAGGAAACTGAAGTAATAAAAGTAAATAAAGGATTTATTGGGATTGTGGTAGAAGCGGGAAAACATGAAATAGAGTTTAGATATGAGACACCATACCTTAAATTAGGAATTGTACTATCAATTATAGGAACAATTGCACTAATAGGAGTTATTATTTTTGAAAAAACAAATTTGAAAAATAGACTATTTAAGGTTACAAAATAAATAAAATTGTTTGACTTTTGTAATATTTTGCCCTATAATAAAGATATGCTGATAAAAGGAGAAAAAACAATATGATAGCTAAATTATGGAAAAAAGCGTTATTATTTATATTAATGATTGCATGTTTATTTAATATTGTAAACAAATTAGTTCACAAAGCTTCATTAGAAAGAGAACTAGAAAGTTCAGCACAATATATTCAAGAACAGAAACTAAAAAATGCATTACAAGATTAATTTACAAATAATGCTTGAAAATTGATAAAAGATATGTTATTATATAATATAGGTTTTTTTATTAAAGTAAGGGAGAGGTGAATACAAAATGAGAGAAGGATTACATCCAAATTATACAGAGACAACAATTACTTGTGCTTGTGGTAATGTAATGAATGTAGGTTCAACAAAACAAGATATGAAAGTAGACGTTTGTTCAAAATGTCATCCATTCTGGACAGGTAATTTAAAAAGAGAAACAACTGGTGGTAGAGCAGATAAATTTAAAAAGAAATATGGACTTGCATAATTTAAAAATATGCATAAAAAAAGCTAAAAACTCCAATATATGTTATATAGGAGTTTTTATTTTATGTCAAAAAAGAAAATAGTAAAAGAATTGAATAGAAAATTGGATAATATTAATTATATTTTATCTAAAAATCATGTTTTGGACTTAGTGGAACTATTGGGAAACAGAAAAGAGCTCTTTTTTAGAAACTTATGGTCTGGAGTTGCAAAAGGAATTGGAATTGGCATTGGAGTCACAGTCATTACAGCTATACTAGTTATTCTTTTGCAAAAAATAGTAACACTTAATATTCCAGTAATTGGAGAATATATTGCAGATATTGTAGATATAGTAGAAAGAAGTAGATAAAGTTTGTGATTTTGAATGGACAAGACTAGAAAAATAATATATAATAGCTTCAAAGTAAATGAAAAAACAATAAATAAGTCAAGGAGGGTAAAGATGGACTGGAACAAGGAAATACTTACTAAGATTGATTTTGATAAAATAAACAATAAAGAAGAAAAGGAAAAAGTAGCATTGAAAATAGCAGGTAAGGTTCAAGAAGGTGATGTTATTGGATTTGGTTCAGGTTCTACTTCATATTTAACAATTTATGCAATTGCAGATAAAATGAAGAAAGAACATATAAAAATAACAGCAATTCCTACTTCTTACGAAACTGAAATGCTATGCCACTATTTACAAATACCAACAGCTACTTTATTAGAACAAAGACCAGATTGGAGCTTTGATGGAGCAGACGAGGTAAATGAAGAAAAATGGCTTATTAAAGGAAGAGGAGGAGCAATGTATAGAGAAAAATTAAACATTGCAAATTCTAAAATTACATATGTTTTAGTTGATAGTAGCAAGATAGTAGAAAAATTAGGTAGTCATTTTGACGTTCCTGTTGAAGTAGAACCAAGTGCAATCAATCACGTAAAAGAAGAGTTAATGCTGTTAGGAACGAAAGAAGTTAATATTAGAAAAGCAGTATCAAAAGATGGACCAGTGATTACAGAAAAAGGAAATATTATATTAGATGCAAAATTTGAAAATATTTCAGAGCATTTAGAAAAAGATATAAAATCGATTACAGGAGTAATAGAAAGCGGATTATTTATAGGATATCCTGTAGAAATTATAAGTGCTTAAAAATGAAAAAGGATATAAAAAAATAAACTAAGAATTGGAGAAAAATTATGTGGGGAGACATTGTAATTGCGTTTTTGTTAGCATTTATTACTGCATTTGTTATGACACCTCATACAATGAGATGGGCAAAAAAAGTAGGGGCAATTGACATGCCAAATGATAGAAGAGTTAATAAAAAACCAATGCCAAGGTTACGGAGGTTTAGCGGTAATTGCTGGCTTTTTTATATCAGCAATTTATTTATTAATTATTATGAATTTTGAAAATACCATTAATATTTTTGAAGCAGACAGATATTGGCTAAAATTGTTTGGCTTTTTTACAGGAATTTTGGTATTAGGCATTGTTTGCTATATCGATGATGTAAAAGGCGTTCCAAGTGGTATAAAATTAATGGCTCAAATTGTAGCGGCTATTATTGTAGTGGCGTCAGGGGTTAGAATTGGAGATTTTACAATACCATTTGTTAATAATAAAATTGCAATAGGAGAGCCATTTTCATATGTTTTAACAATTGGATGGATTGTAGGAATTACGAATGCAATTAATTTAATAGATGGACTAGATGGACTATCATCAGGAGTCTCATTAATTTCGTGTTTATCACTTTTGATAATTTTTTCATTAAACAATTCGCCAATTATTGCAACAGTGTTAATTACAGCGCTTGCAGGAGCTATTGTTGGTTTTTTACCATTTAATTTTAGTCCAGCAAAAACTTTTATAGGAGATACTGGTTCAAATTTTATGGGCTTTTCACTTGCAATTATTTCTATATTAGGAGTCGCCAAAACATATACAGCAATTGTTTTAATTGCACCAATTATTGTTTTAGCACTTCCAATATTTGATACACTATTTGCAATTGTTAGAAGAGTGGTAAAAGGAAAATCAATAAAAGCAGTGCTTAAGCCAGATAAAGGACATCTGCACCATAGACTAATGCAAAGAGGATATACGCAAAAACAAGCAGTTTTAATTATGTATGGAATTACTGCAATTTTAGGTATGTTTGCTATTATTTTATTGGAAAGTGGTATTTGGAAAGCTTTATCGTTTGCTCTTTTAATTGTAGCAATTACCGCAATTGGATACAAAGATATTGTAAGAGTGATGTCAGATAAATTAGAAAAAGAGATAGAGACAGAAGAAATTAGTAAACGTAAACGTGATAACGTGTAAATAGAGGTGACGCAAAAATGGAAGAAGACAGATTAATTAGTCCAGAGATATCAGATATTAGTGAAGAACGATTAGAAAATTCATTAAGACCAAAAAAGTTAGAAGAATATATTGGTCAAGATAAAGTAAAAGAGAATTTAAAAGTATATATAGAGGCTGCGAAAAAAAGAGGCGAGCCTCTTGACCATGTTTTACTATATGGCCCTCCTGGACTGGGAAAGACAACACTTTCTAATATTATTTCTAATGAAATGAATTCAAATATCAAAATTACATCAGGACCTGCTATTGAAAAGCCAGGAGATTTAGCTGCGCTATTGACTAATTTATCGGAATTTGATGTATTATTCATTGATGAAATTCATCGTTTAAATAAAAGTGTAGAAGAAATTTTATATCCAGCACTTGAAGACTATACATTAGATATTATGATAGGAAAAGGTCCAAGTGCAAGGTCTATTAGACTTGATTTGCCTAAATTTACATTAATTGGAGCAACAACAAAAGCAGGCTCTTTAGCAACACCATTAAGAGATAGATTTGGAATAGTTAATCGTTTAGAATTATATAATACAAAAGACTTAACAACGATTGTAACAAGATCTGCTGGTATATTAGAAGTAAATATTGACCATGATTCAGCAATAGAAATAGCGAAAAGGTCAAGAGGAACTCCTAGAATTGCCAATAGATTATTAAAAAGAGTAAGAGATTATGCTTCTGTTTTAGGGAATGGAGATATTACACTAGATATTACAAAAATTGCATTAAATAAGCTAGAAATTGATGATAGAGGATTAGATGATATTGACAGAAGAATACTAGAAACAATGATTATAAGGTATCAAGGAAGACCAGTAGGGATAGAAACAATTGCAACAACAATTGGGGAAGAAGCAGATACAGTGGAAGATGTATATGAACCATATTTAATACAAATAGGTTTTATTGCACGTACAGTAAGAGGAAGGATTCCACTTCCAGCAGCATATGAACATATTGGAGTAAAGTTTGAAGGATAAATGATATATAATAAAAAAGGAGCCAAAAAATGAAATTATTAATGCATACTTGTTGTGCACCTTGCAGTGTATATTGTATCGATAGTTTAAGAAAAGAAGGAATTGAACCTACCATATATTGGTTTAATCCAAATATACATCCTTATACAGAATATAAAGCACGAAAAAACTGCCTAAAAGAATATACAAAGGCAATTGGAATAGAGGCTATTTTTGAAGAAAACTATGGTTTAGATGAATTTTGTAAAAATGTAGTAAATGATTTAAAAAATCGTTGTACAACATATTGTTACAAAGTTCGAATGGAACAAACTGTAAAATATGCGAAAGAACATGGATATGATAGTTTTACAACAACACTTTTGGTAAGTCCTTATCAGCAACATGAGGCATTAAAAGAGCTATGTGAGAAACTAGCTAAAAAATATGAAATAGAATTTGTATATAGAGATTTTAGAATAGGGTTTAGAGAAGGACAAGCAAAAGCAAGAGAGTTAGGCTTATATATGCAAAAATATTGTGGTTGTATATTTTCAGAGGAAAGTAGATATAATTGCCATAATTCAGCAAAACCAGAGTTGCCAGCAGGTTACGAGCACCCTAGTAGAACGAATATACAAGTAAAAAGAATAGAAAATAAAGATGATTATATCGACCTATTATTAGAAGCAGATCCATCAAAAGAAATGATTTCCAAGTATTTGAACGATTCTGATGTATATGGATTAAAAGTAGATGAAGAAATAGTTTCTTTAGCAGTAATTTTGCCTATTTCTAGAAATACATTAGAATTAAAAAATTTAGTTACCAAAGAAGAACATAGAAATAAAGGATATAGCAAAAAGCTACTAAAATCATTATGTGGTAATTATAAACAAAAATATAGTAAAATGATAGTTGGAACAACGGAAAACAATATTCCATTCTATGTAAAGCAAGGATTTGATCAATATGAGAAAACAATAAAAAATTTCTTTATAGATAATTATGAAGAAGAAATATGGGATGGAGATTTACATTGTACTGATTTAATATACTATTTAAAAGATTTAAAAAAGAAATAAGAGTTAATTATAAACTAGTAATTTGGAGGTATGGATTGTGATAACAAAAAATAAGTGTGGCTATGAATTACTTGAATATATCCCTTGTAATGAACAAGAGATAATCAATTATGAAAATGTTACAGGAGCTGGAATAGTAGTAAAAGTAAATGATGAATTTTTAATTGGTTTTAATAACTGGAGAAAGCAATGGGAAATACCAGCAGGTAGAATAGAAAAAGGTGAAAGTGCTAGACAAGCTGCTATAAGAGAATTATTGGAAGAAACACATCAAAAAGTTGAAAATATTGAATTTAAAGGATTATTTAAGAAGAAAAGACCTAATGGAGAAATTGTATATATGGCAATATTTTTATGTGTAAAAGATGGAATAGTCCCATTTGTAAAAAAAGAAGATGACGAAATGGATGAAATAAAATTATGGGATTTAAAAGAAGATATTGGTTATGTTGATGAAATTGACTTAAAAATTATTAAAATTGTACAAGGATAACAATAATACAATTTATACAACTGATGATGGACAAGTTAAAATAGAAGTTAGTCTTGAAGAGGAAAATATTTGGCTTACTCAAATTTCAATGGCAGAACTATTTGATACAACAAAATAGAAGCCTACATATAAAAAAATTTTTTATAGACAACTATGAAGAAAAAATAAAAGATGGCGAATTAGATTGTACTGATATATGATTCAAAAAATCTAAAAAAGAGATATTAAGAAAAGTGCGAAAAGGATAAATAAAAGAACATAGAAAAGGAAAGTACTAATGAAAGAGATGATAAAACAATATAAAGAAGAGGTAAAACAATTAGTTTGCCATAAAAGATATTTTTTAACTATGATAATTGTAAGCATATTAAGTTATGGATTTGCAATAACGCATGGCACAGTAGGAATAGATGATACTTGCTTAGATAGGTATTATGGAGATTCTTTTATGCTATCAACAGGAAGATGGGGAAGTTATTTGTTATATAAATTACTTAATATAACTTCTTTTACACCTTTTTGGCTAGACTTTTTAACAGTTCTTGTTATTATGGCAACAGCTATTTTGATAAGTGCTTTTATTAGAAAAAACGTAAAAAAGCAAGATATTATTTTATCAACATTGTTTTCATGTATTTATATTTCGTACCCATTAATAAATGAAGCATTTATTTTTCAGCCAAGTAATTTAGCACTTTTTCTTAGCAATTTGCTAACAATATTATCTGTTATTGTCATTTATGAGGTAATCACAAATAAATTACAGAAAAAGTATTATATTGCTTTATTACCTATTTTGGCAATTTCCATTTCAATGTATGAATCTTGTTGCCAAACATTTTTGCTAGGTTTATTAATCTGTATGTTACTTAGAATTTTTATTTATCAGGAAAAGGAAGCCAATTTACTAAAATATTTTGCAACTGGAATTATTGTTTTAATACTTTCTATTATTTTAAATTATGCTATATTATATATGTTTTATAGCATAGGCGTGCCAAATGAATTATCTGGTGGAAGAACAATTTACTGGTTTAAAGTGCGGATTAAATGACGGAATAGCACTTATGCTAGGCAATATATACTGTGATACTATTATGAATATGAGGTATTTTCCAGTATTAGAATTTGTAATAGCAATTGTAGTGGGATTTATACTATCTATTTATTTTACAATAAAAAAGAAAAATGTGTATATTTTGGATATATACGTATTGATGGTTTTAGCAAATTTTGCATTATGCATATTGCAATGTAAGCCAATTATGTATAGAGCTAATGCATCATGGGCATTATTTGTAAGTGTGGTTGTAATAACGTTATATTTTATTGTAGCACAAAAGAAATACTTCAAAAAAGTAGTATTTTTACTGGTGGCTTTAATTATTTTATGGCAAACGAAAGATATGAATCAGTGGTTTTATAGTGAATGGATGAAATATCAAATTGATATAAAAAATGGTTACCAAATAGCAGAAGATATTATAAAAGTAGCAAAAGATTCAAGCAAGCCAATTGTTTTTGTTGGAAAGCCTCGTCAGGGATTTCGAATAAAAGGACAAAAAGGAGCACAATCGAATGGGCTATCTGTAATTTGGTGGGGTGTGGATGCTTTTGATGATAATTCATACGAATTAATTAAGTTTATTAATTCTTTAGGATATCAATTTAAGAGGCCAACAGATGAACAGTATCAAAAAGGACAAGTGTTAGCAAATCACATATCTTATGAGCAAGAAGGCGAATATATAAAAGAGTTTGAAGATATCATTGTTGTGAATTTTAATGAGAAAAAAGGAGAAAGGTAATGTTAGTTTTAATAGATGGGAATAGTATATTAAATAGGGCGTTTTATGGTATTTTAGGAAATAAAATGTTAACAACTCCAGATGGAAAATATACCAATGCAGTATATGGCTTTCTTGCTATTATGTTTAAGGTGATGGATGATTTAAAGCCAGAATATATGGCGGTTGCATTTGACCTAAAGTCACCAACAGCAAGGCATAAAATGTATGAAGGATATAAAGCGACAAGAAAGGGAATGCCGAATGAACTTGCAGAGCAAATGCCGATTGTAAAAGATATTTTGGAAAAAATGCATATTACTATTATTGAAAAAGAAGGTTATGAAGCAGATGACATATTGGGAACCTTAGCAAAAAAAGCTGAGAAAAAGGGAATGGAAGTGACTATTGTTTCAGGAGACAGAGATACATTCCAATTAGCAACTAAGAAAATAGCGATTAGAATTCCACATACTAAAATGGGAAAAACAGAAACAGATACTTATAAAGAAGACGAAATTATAGAAAAATATGGTGTAAAGCCAAAACAATTAATTGAGGTAAAAGGACTTATGGGGGACACTTCAGACAATATTCCAGGAGTTCCAGGAGTAGGAGAAAAAACAGCTCTTAATCTAATTAAAGAATATCGTTCTATTGAAAAAATATATGAAACAATAGAAAAATATCCCAATGCAATTAAAGGAAAACTAAAAGAAAGGTTGCTAGAAAATAAAGACTTAGCGTTTCTTTCTAGAACACTTGGAACAATTAATATTGAAGTTCCATTAGAAGAGAAAGTTTCAGATTTAAAGTTAGTAGAATGGGATAAAGAAGGGGTTCTAGAGATTTTCAAAACACTAAATTTTAATCGTTTTATTGAAAGGTTTAGTTTAGATAACAATACAATATTGCCAGATAAAAAAATTGAAGACTTTTTTACATTAGAAGAATTAGAATTAAAAAATATCCAAACAATATTAGATAAAATAGAAAGCAAAAGAGAATTAGTTTACGTTTTAGGAAAAAAAGAATCACAAGATGCAACAAAAATTGTAAAAAAAGAACTGTACAGCATTGCAATATATAATGAAGAAGAAAATAAAGTTTCATATATAGAATTAACAGAAACGGAATTTATGCAATATTTTAAACATGTATTTGAAGATGCAAATATAAAGAAGTATGGATACCAATTAGTAGAAGACTATGTAATGTTAAGACAGTTGGGAATTATAACAAATGGGCTATATTATGATGCTGAAATTGCAACATATGATTTAAACCAAATGATGGGAAATTATTCTATTGAAAATATAGCAGGAATATATTTAGGAATAGATGCTTATGGTTATTTAGCAGAATATGAACAAGAACCTAAGAAAAATAAACAAATAACTTTATTTCAAACAGAAGAAAAAAGTGATAAAGAGAAATATGTATATGGTTTTAAAACGTATTTAATTAGAAAAATATATGCTGAAACAATCAAAAAGTTAGAGGAATTTGATTTATTAGAATTATTCCATCAAATAGAGATGCCAATTGTAAAAGTATTAGGAGAAATGCAATTTGAAGGAATGAAAGTAGATAAAGATGAATTAATTGCTTTTGGAAATAGTTTAAAGGCTCAAATAGATAGACTAAAAACAGATATTTATGAATTATCGGAAGAAGAGTTTAACATTAATTCAACACAACAACTAGGAAATATTTTATTTGAAAAACTGCAATTGCCTGTGTATAAAAAGACTAGAAATGGATATTCAACTGATGTAGATGTACTAGAAAAATTAAAGGATAAGCACCCTGTGATTGAAAAAATATTAGAGTATAGAAGCTTAATGAAATTAAATTCAACCTATGTAGAAGGGCTTATTCCATATATTAATGAAAAAACAGGACGTATTCATTCTCATTTTCATCAAACAATTACTGCAACAGGTAGAATTAGTAGTACAGAACCAAACTTGCAAAATATTCCTACAAGAATTGAGCTTGGAAAACAATTAAGAAAAGTATTTAAACCAGAGCAAGGATATTTATTTATTGATGCAGATTATTCACAAATTGAGCTTAGAGTATTAGCGCATATTTCAAAGGATAGTCATATGTTAGACGCTTTCAGAAATGACGAGGATATTCATATGCAAGCTGCGTCAAAGGTATTTGGAATACCAATAGAAGAGGTAACAAAAGAACAAAGAACGTCAGCCAAAGCAGTTAATTTTGGAATTGTATATGGAATTAGTGACTTTGGTTTGGCAGAACAATTGGGGATTGGTAGAAAAAAGGCAAAAGAATATATAGAACAATACCTAGAGAAATATAGTGGCATTAAACAATTTATGGATGATATTGTGCTAGAAGCAAAAGAAAAAGGGTATGTGGAAACTTTATTTCACAGAAGAAGATATATTCCAGAGCTAAATTCAAATAATTATATGGTAAGGCAATTTGGTATGAGGGCTGCAATGAATACACCAATTCAAGGGACAGCAGCAGACATTATGAAAATTGCGATGATTGAGGTGTATAACAAATTAAAAGAGGCAAAGTTAGATGCAAAATTAATTTTACAAGTACATGATGAACTTATGATAGAATGTAAGGTAGATGACAAAGAAAAGGTAAAAGAAATTTTAAAGAAAAGTATGGAAAATGCGTCTAAACTTGCAATACCATTGAAGGTAGAGATGTCAGAAGCGGACAATTGGTATGAAGCAAAGTAAATAAAGGAGCAAATTGAATGACTTCAAAATTAATAAAACGAATGATAATTTTTATAATTCTACTAGCAATTACTTTTGTATTAGTTAGAATTGTAAGAGTACAAGATATTATATTAAGACAGGTATATCCGATTAAGTATGAAGAATATGTAGAAAAGTATGCAAGCCAAAATGGATTGGATAAGTATATGGTGTATGCAATTATTAAAACAGAAAGTAATTTTAAGGCTGATGTGAAGTCTGAAAGTAATGCAATTGGACTTATGCAACTTTTAGAGTCAACAGCAGTAGAAAGAGCAAACTATATAGATGAAAAAAATGTAACAGAAGAAGAACTATATGAGCCAGAGACAAATATAAAATTAGGAACAGATTACTATGCTTATTTGTTAAATCATTATGCAGGTAATAATGTATTAGCATTGGTTGCATATAATGCAGGGATGGGAAATGTTGATACATGGGTAAAAGAAGGCGTCATAGAAGCTGATGGGTCAGATATTGAAAATATTCCATATCGAGAGACCAATAACTATGTAAGAAAAATTTTAAGAGATTATAAAATGTATGTTAAGCTATATGAAAGGCAATAGAAAGTTACTTTATATATTTCCAAAGTGCTAATCTAGTATCTTAAAAAGTAGAATGGGTAAAGTTCTGGAAAAATCTTGAAATGTGAAATGATATAGGATAAAATAAAGAAGAAATAAACATAGGAGGAAGAAAGATGAATAATGATATTATTGTAAAAAAATGTCCAAAATGTGGAGCTGTAGTAAGAGTATTAGATGAATGCAACTGTGCATGTGGATTTGAATGTTGTGGAGAAAAAATGGAAACTTTAGTTCCAAACTCAGTAGATGCAGCAGCAGAAAAACATGTACCAACTTATGAAAGAGATGGCGATTTTATTCAAGTAAAAGTAAATCATGTTATGGAAGAAGGTCATTATATAGAGTGGATTTCATTGGTATTTGAACATGAAGAATTAACATTAAGACTAGAGCCAAGTTTTCCATCAGCAGAAGCTAAATTCCCATATATTCCAGGTTCTACAATTTATGAATATTGTAGCAAACATGGATTATGGAAAAAAGATGTAGAATAATTGGTCATTTTGTAGTGACATTTTTAGAAAAATATAGTATAATATAGTTTCGTAGCGAGTAGTTTTTTGTGACGTAAATCCAGTTACAAAGCGCTATCGCTATTTTATTATGCAAAAGAGTAGAAAATTTTTGTGAATGTGAACCATAAAAATTTACTTTGTTTTTGCTAATAAAAAGATAAAATGAAGGAGGAAATAAAGATGGAAACAGAAGAAGTATTAGAGAAGCAAGAAGTTTTGTTAAAAGAACAAACAAATGAACCAAAAGAAAATGAATTAGGAACGCAAAAAATAGGAAAACTAATTAGAAAGTTTGCCATTCCTTGTATTTTGTCACTAGTCGTTAGTGCTTTGTACAACATTGTTGATCAAATATTTATTGGACAAGGTGTTGGAACAATAGGAAATACAGCAACAAACATTGTATTTCCCGTTTCAGTAATTGCAGCAGCGTTTTCTCTTATGGTAGGAGATGGTGCAGCAGCATTTTTAAGTTTAAGTTTAGGTAGAAAAGATACCAAAAATGCAAGTAAAGGTATTGCAAGTAGCATTACTTTAACTGTTATTTTAGGTGTTTTGTTTTTAATATTTGGGTTTGTATTTAAAAATCCACTATTACAGTTATTTGGTGTAACAGAGGGAAGTTATACATATTCAAATGAATATATGATATGGATATTAATGGGACTTCCTTTTGCAATGTTTACCAATATGATGAACTCAGTTATTCGTGCAGATGGTTCGCCTAAATATGCAATGGTATCTACTTTAGTAGGGTGTTTATTAAATATGATACTAGACCCAATTGCAATATTTGTGTTAAAATGGGGAGTAACAGGAGCAGCAGTAGCAACAGTAGTAGGACAACTTGTTTCTTGTATTGTAAGTGCACTATATATTCAAAAATTTAAAACGATTACAATGAAGAAAGAAGATTTTAAATTAAATAGAAAAGTTTTAACAAAAGTGTGCAGTTTAGGTGTTTCAAGTTTTATTACCCAAATTTCAATTACACTTGTTATGATTGTGATGAACCATACATTAGGTTCTTATGGAAGTGTTTCAAAGTATGGCAGTGATATACCAATTGCAGCACTAGGAATTGTAATGAAAGTAAATCAAATTATTACTTCTATTGTAGTAGGCATTGCAGTAGGAGCACAGCCAATTGTAGGATATAATTATGGTGCACAAAAATATGATAGAGCAAAAAAGGCATATTCTATATCTGTAAGAACAGCGATTGCAGTTACAGCGTTTGCAACAGTTATATTCCAACTATGCCCACAAGTGATTATTAATTTGTTTGGACAAGGTGATGAAATATATAATGAATTTGCACAAAGATGTTTTAAAGAATTTTTAATATTTACAGTATTACAAGGTGTGCAAATTTCATCAAGTATATTCTTACAATCAATAGGAAAACCAATGAAGTCAGCGATTTTATCATTATCAAGACAAATTATATTTTTAATGCCATCACTAATCATTATGCCAATGATTTGGGGAATAGATGGAGTTCTACATGCAGGACCTACTGCAGATGGATTGGCATTTGTTTTAGCAATTACATTAATTACAATAGAGATGAAAAATATCAAAAAATTGGAGGTACAAAAGAATGGATAATATGGTTATTACAATAGGAAGAGAGTTTGGAAGTGGAGGAAAGTATATAGGTGAAGAGCTTAGTAAAAGGTTGCAAATAAAATTTTATGATAAAGAACTACTAAACTTAGTTGCCGAAAAAGAAAATGTTGATATTAAATTATTGGAAAGAACAGATGAAAGTAATAAAGGAAATTTTTGGTATACAATGGCGATGGCTTCTTTTTCTTCTACAGATAGTGTTAATTCTTTTAGTGGATTGCCAATGAATGAAAGATTGTTTCTAAAAGAAACAAAGGTAATTCAAGAGTTAGCTAAAAAAGAATCTTGTGTTATTATTGGTAGATGTTCAAATATTATTTTAAAAGATGAGCCAAATGTAAAAAACATATTTGTATATGCTTCTGATATGGATTTCAAAATTAAAAGGAAAATCGAATTTGCAGGAATGAGCACAAAAGAGGCATCAAAAGCTATTTTAAAAAAAGACAAAGAACGTGAGGCATATTATAATTATTTTACAAATGAAAAATGGGGAGCGAAGGAAGGATATGATTTGCTAGTAGATACTTCTAAAATAGGAGTAGAAAATGCAATTGATTTAATTGAACAATATGTAAAAATGAAATAAAAATAAAACACGTAATGTTAAAAACATTACGTGTTTTATTTTTACGATAACTATTGTTGTTCACCTGGTAAGAAATAATCTACTACACCATAAACGATAGCACCAACAATAGCAGCCATCCAAGATACTGTATATCCAGCAACAAAATATTGTGTTACATATAGCACAATTGCTGAAAGAACAAATCCAACAAATCCTTTACCAAAACTACTTGCATGTAAACCAGTAAATTTAGTAATAAGATAATCTATAACGGTAAGAACGACAGCAGCTGCAGCAAGAGACCAGATATTATTAATTTGAAAACCTGGTGTAAAAAATGCTGTAATTGCAAGAACTACTGCAGCAGATACAAGTCTACCTACAATTTGCCATACAGTAGAAGTGTTTCCTCTTGATTGACTATTTACTTGTCCATTTTCCATAATATAGAAACCTCCTTGAGTCATAAAAGCTATGACCTAAAATATTCAAAAATTATTTTTATAATTCTTGATACTGTTAATAGTATTTACGAAAAAAACAATATTATTCAATTATTCTTAAGACAAATTTTTGAAAATTTGAATAATAAGAAATTTTTTAGGCAAAAATAATATAAAAAATATAAGGAGAAAAAATATGATTATTACTTTTATTAGGGCAATTATCTTATACATAATTGTATTGGTTGTTATGAGATTGATGGGAAAAAGAGAAATTGGGCAGTTACAACCATTTGAGCTTGCGATATCAATTATGATAGCAGACTTAGCCTCTATACCAATGACAGAACCAGGAATACCAATTACAAATGGAATTATACCAATTTTAGGTTTACTTGTAATGCATCTGGCCATTTCAGTGATTAATATAAAAAGTATTAGGGCAAGAGAAATTGTTTGTGGAAAACCATCTATATTAATTTATAGAGGAAAAATTGATGAAAAGGTATTAAAAAAAGAAAGATTTACCATTAATGAGCTACAAGAGAGGTTAAGAGGAAATAATGTGGTAAATATTGGAGATGTAGAGTATGCTATTTTAGAGACAAGTGGACAAGTAACTGTAATTCAAAAGCCTAATAAAAGGACAACAATTCCAGAGGATTTTGACATTATGCCAGATTATGAAGGGATTTCATATGACTTAGTAGTAGATGGTAAAGTAATGTATGATAATTTAAAATTAATAGAAAAAAATTATGAATGGTTGAAAAAACAGGTGGCAAAGTTTGGATTTGAGCCAGAGCAGGCACTTGTAGTAACAATGGATGGAAAAGGACAGTTTTTTTGCCAGAAAAAAGAAGTGGTATAGCATAAGGAGGGTATATGAAAAAAGAGCTTATCATATGTATTGTTGTGATTAGTTTGGTAGTAATAGGAAATATTGTGACACAAAATTATACTAAAAAATGTGTAGAAGATATGGAACAACAACTGGAGCAGTTTAAAGCAGTTGTATTACAAAAAGAAAAAAATAAAGAAGAAATTAAGGAAAAAATAGAGATGGTAAAAACAAAGTGGGATGATATGCAGGAAAAATTGGCGTTTTATATAGAACATGATGAATTAGAAAAAGTAGAGGCAGAAATTGCTTTGATGGAGGGGCAGTCAGAGTCAGAGTTATATGATGAGATATGTCCAGAATTAGAAAAGTGTATTTTTATATTGGAGCATATTGAAGATAAGACGGCTTTGAATGTGAAAAATATATTTTAAATTTTTATTTGCGATAGTTGGTTTAGTTGGGGTTGCGATAGTTCTGATGTATAACTATGGGTTTCCGCGAAGAGGGGATATGTATTATTTTACGCCGCCCCCACTGCGAACATGGTGTAAAATAAATTCTAGCTGGTGCTGAATTTCTTTAACACCATGTAACTTGTCGGTCCCCACCCGTAACCGCTTAAAAATAATACATATCCCCTCTTCGCTAGTGCGAGATAGCAGGAAGTATAATTTTTTTGAGAATGTGGTTGAAAAATTAGGTGAGTTGGGGTAGAATAGAGAAGAATTAAAAAGAAAAATGTGAGGAGAATGCAAAATGGCAAAAGATGAAAAGCTTGAGGCTGTAAGAGAGAGAGAGAGAGAGAGAGAGAGCTATATTCTAGCAAAATAAGTATGTATAAAGGCTATGTAGCCTTTATTAGAGATGGGTAAATTAGAGGCAGACTATTTATGGTAGAGGATAAGTAGGCTGTCTTTTTGTTGTGTGAAAAAATAGTAAAATGGAGGAGAAAGATGAAAAATAATAAAGGAATAACTTTAGTGGCATTGGTTGTAACAATAGTTGTACTAATGATATTAGCAAGTGTAAGTATAGGAGCAATATTTAGTGAAAAAGGGATTATACAGCAAGCAACAGATGCAAAGAAACAGCATGAAGATGCGAGAAGATTAGAAGAAGAGAATTTAAATGAGTTGTTAGGGGAATATAGAAATAGTATGAGTGGAGAAGGTGGTAGTGGTTCTGGAAGTGGAACACCTACTCCAGTACCACCTTCTACGCCAGTACCTACACCAAGTGTACCAACAGGACCAAATGGAAATCAGTTGGTAACATCAATTACAACTACAGAGCATGAAAATATAGAAGCAGAAGATGGAAAGGGAAATAAAGTAGTAGTGCCAAATGGATTTAAATTTGCAGAAGATAGTGGTCAAACAGTACAAGATGGAATTGTTGTGGAGGATAGTAGTGAGAACCAATTTGTATGGATACCCGTAAGCAATATTAATCATGATGGAAACAATAAGATAATCAAAAATGATGGTACAGAAGTAGAGATTACTTTAGGGAGGTATACATTTGATACATCAACAGGGGCTGAAACTAAAATACAGTATGGTTCAGAATGGGAGTCAAAAGTAACTTTTACGGAAGGTGGTAATAGTTATTCAGAAGATCCAACTTTCCGAGAAGGTACGATAAACACGAATACTGGAGTAAATGCTACGGCTCATAATTTAAGTGGATTCATTGAGAGTGTTGAACATTATGGTGGCTTCTTTATGGCTAGGTATGAAGCTTCTAGAGGAGCAGGATCTTCTTATGGAGTGGGGGATGACCCTAATTATATAGTTCCAGTTTTTAAAGTTTCTAATGGATTTAGACCATCTTATAGTCCTTCTGAGGGAGAACTTTATTGTACAGTACAACAAAGTGTGGCTTCAAAGGCGTGCAGGCAACTATACTATTGGAATTCTTTTGTAGAAAGCGATTTAGTTAATAGCTACATGTGGGACACCACGATTTTATATATACAATCAATGGGAAACTGGAATTATGCTAATCGTGGCAAAGGAAGTAATACTCAATGTATGAATACTGGCGAAACAGGAGATGAAGTATGTCATATTTTTGATCTTGCGGGAAATATGTCAGAACTTACTACAGAGCATTCTAGTAAAGAGAAAAATCCTTGTGTATTGAGAGGCGGATGGTATGGCAACACAGCATGGACTGCGTACAGAGCGTCTGGGACAACTGTAGCTATAGGATGTTCATTCAGAGCTGGAGTTTGGGTTAGAAAATTTGAGTAGTGGAATGTTATAAAGTTAATTTTGAAACTTAATATCCATATACATTTAAGACTATTAGAGAAAAGTAAAAGATATATATTTTGATATGATGAGAGTATTTAAGTGAAATAAAAACAAGTATAAAAATAGATAATAGAGATTTTTATACTTGTTTTTTATAATGTTAGAAAATGCAAAATCAAAGTAATCAAATAACAATATTCAAATAGAAAACTTTCACATCAAAATAGTACTAAGCAAGAAACTCCACGATAAACATTATTTCTTAAAAATTCCTAAAAAAGCTTTCATTTTTGTATGAACTAGTATATAATAAACAAGTGAATTTTTATTATATAGAAAATTTATAAAAACTAGCTTTTATGGCAATTAAAATTACCTTAAAAGTGAAAAGAATGTTTTTAGCGAAGGAGGAGTTGTTAGAATGGGAAAAGATAAAAATAGTGATAAGACGAAACAATA
>CATKGX010000111.1 GCA_949747775.1 uncultured Clostridia bacterium
ACTTCCATAATTATACCAACTGCTATCACTTGCTGTTGTCTTCTCCCAGTTTGTTCCATTCCATTTTACTGGTGTCATTCCTGCACTTAACTTTGGTGCATTTGCAATCGACTCTTCTTCTCCTATATTTGCTGTTTTTACTTCTTTTGTCACAGTTCCATATGCATTAGTAACACTTACTCTAATGGTATAATTTTCATCTTCATTTGTTCCTGTAATCGTTGCTACATTTCCTGTACCCGTTATTTCTGTCCATGTACCTGTTTCTGTTTTATATTCATATTTATATTTTGCCCCTTCTGTTCTTACTGCTTCTACATTAATATTTATTTCATTTGTTCCTATATTAATATTTACTTTCTTAATTCTTGGTGGTAATGCTCCTGCTTTTCCATCTAAAACAATTGTTACATCATCTTCACCATTTGGCTCTAATGTAATACTATAGCCTTTATCTGTAATAACTGTTTTACTTCCATCTCCATTATCTATTACTTCTTCAGCTACTGTAATTCCTTGTTTAATTAGCTCCTCTATTAAACTATCTACTGTTACTTTTCCTAAATTATTTTGATTACTAGCAACTTCTATTTTTATCATTTCTAGTCTTTCTTTTTCTTCTTGTAATAAATGCATATTTGCTGCTTCTTGAGTCTTACTAATTAAGCCACCATTTATTACTAAATTCACACTAATTGTTGCCAAAATAATTAATATAACAATCGTCACAACAAGTGCAATTAAAGTAATACCTGTCTCATCTTGAAATTTTCTTTTCTCTTGTTTCATACCTTTTCCTCTCTTCCTTGTATTTTATATTTTTTATCATTTGCGTTTCCTGTATAAATTACAAATTTATACAAATATACATATTTTATATCCCATATCGTCAAAAAAATACACACGCCATTTGGGTAACATTTTTATTCCCTATTTACATGTTTTTTCTTTTCTTTAAAAAAATTTTAATTTTTGCATATTTTGATTTTTTTTGGAAATTATATAACTAGATTTTAAAAATTGGAGGTTGATTTTAAATGGGTATTGAAAAACATTTAAATATTACAGGAACATCTAATGTATCTTGGAAAGATGCTGTTGTACAAGCAGTTGCAGAAGCATCAAAAACAATAGATTATCTATCTTCAGTACGTGTACTTGACCAAAGAGCAAGAATTGATGGTAAAAAATTAATACAATATTACGTTGATTTAGATATCGCTTTTGTCATTGATAGAGATAGAGATTAGGAGGAAAATTATGAAACCAATTGAAACCAAACAAGAATATAGCGATTATGTAGATAAAAAATCGCCCAATTCACCAATATTAAAAAACTGTTTTAATGCCTTTTGGGTGGGTGGACTTATTTGTTCTATTGGACAAATTTTATTTGACTTTTGTCAATATAAAGGAATGGATGAAACTTCATGTTCAACGGTTGTATCCATTGTCTTAATTGGTATTGCCGCTATTTTAACAGGATTAAATATTTTTAATAAAATTGGAAAATTTGCAGGAGCAGGTTCCCTTGTTCCTATCACAGGATTTGCCAATTCTATTGTATCACCAGCTATCGAATATAAATCTGAAGGATATGTTATGGGTGTTGGTGGAAAAATGTTCACAGTAGCAGGTCCCGTATTAGTTTTTGGTATTTCTGCTTCTGTTATTATTGGAATTATTGCAACTTTTTTTAGTTAAGGAGGAAAGTATGAAACATGTAGGAACGCAAACTATTTTATTTGATAATCCCCCTACAATTTTAGAAACTTCATCTATTGTTGGTCCTAAAGAATCTGAAGGACCTCTTGCAAAATACTTTGATCAATGTTTAGATGATGAATTTTGGGGTGAAAAAACTTGGGAAAAAGCCGAAAGTAAAATTATAAAAGAAAATGTAAACGCTGTAGTTGCTAAATCTGGAATTGCAGCAACCGATATTCAGTACTGTTTTGCAGGTGACTTATTAAACCAATGTATTTCTTCAAGCTTTGGTCTTCGTGAATTAAATGTACCTTTTTTCGGTGTATTTGGCGCTTGCTCAACATTTGTAGAAAGTCTTTGTTTAGGAAGTGTTTTTGTAGAGGCTGGTGCTGCTACAAATGTACTTTGTGCTACTTCTAGCCACTTCTGTAGTGCTGAAAAGCAATTCCGTTTTCCACTAGAACTTGGAAATCAAAGGCCTCAGTCTGCCCAATGGACTGTTACAGGCTCTGGTGCTGCTATTGTTAGTAATTCACGGAACAGGTCCATATATTACTTGTATGACCCCTGGAAAAATTGTTGATATGGGAATAAAAGATGCCAACAATATGGGAGCAGCTATGGCACCTGCAGCACTTGATACTTTAATTACGCATTTTAGAGATACTGGTAGAAAGCCAAGTTACTATGACGCTATTATTACAGGTGACTTAGGATATGTTGGAAAAGAAATTCTAATCGAACTTGCTGAAACCAAAGGTTATAACATTAAAAGCAATTATAATGACTGTGGTGTTCTTATTTTTGATAAAGAAAAACAAGACACACACTCTGGCGGGAGTGGCTGCGCTTGTTGTGGTAGTGTATTTTCTGGATATTTCTTTAAACAATTAAAGGAAAAGAAACTAAATAGAATTCTTTTAATCGCTACTGGAGCTTTAATGAATTCTACAAGTTCACAGCAAGGTGAATCTATTCCTGGAATTGCTCATGCTATTGCCATTGAAAACTAGAAAGGTAGGTGTTTATAATGGATTTTTTACAAAGTATTGATTGGATGCAACTATTACGATGCTTTATTGTTGGTGGAATCATTTGTATCATTGGACAAATTTTAATTGACAAAACAAAATTAACTCCTGCCAGAATTTTAGTTACATTTGTTACCGCAGGTGCTATTCTTGGAGGTCTTGGAATTTACAAATATATTATTGATTTTGCAGGTTGCGGTGCTACTGTTCCTCTTACTGGCTTTGGTGCTAACCTTGCAAAAGGTGCTATACAAGAAGCCGGAAATTCTGGTCTATTGGGTGCCTTTATTGGAGGCGTAAAAGCATCTAGCGGTGGTATTGCCGCTGCTGTATTTTTTGGTTACATTGCCTCACTTATTGCAAAACCAAAAATTAAAAAGCAATAATGCTTAATGCTCAGCGGGTCCCCGCTGAGCACATTCGTTTAGCTAATTTTATTTAATATATCATACCAACTATACACTCTTATGATATTATTTCCTTCTAAGCTTTCATTATATGGATTGTCAAAACATAAAACTGGTATTTTAGTAGATATTTCTTTTACATTATGTGGAGCATCATCAATCATCATATCTATATGATTTTCTATACATGTTGCTAGCTTGTTCTCTCCTGTAAATATCAATTTGTCATATTCAATTTTGTTATCTATTAACCACTTTTTCACCATATTTTGCATTGTTCCATATGTTTCTTTTGGTAAGCCTTCTTCATTTCTAGCTGTAATAATATAAACTTCGTGCTTTTTTCTTAATTTTGTTATTACCTCAGAGGCAAAGTTCCTTGCTGGATAATTTTTTGCATAAAATGTTAAATATGTATTCCAAAACTTTTCGACCTGCTCATTTGTAATTCCTAAAGCCTCTGCTTCGTTATATTCATCTTTCTTTACTGTGTAAGGAATGTTATTTTCATAACAAAATTTGCTTCCATAATCAGCTACAAATCTTACAAGATCTACCAAAACTCCATCTATATCTATTCCAATTCTCATATTTTTATTACTCCTATTTTTCCACTAAATTTGAAGAACCATTTTAAAAAAGGCATTTTGACATTACACTTTATGCCAAAATGCCCATTTTTAATAACAGCCCTCTATGACCGCTTCAATAAATACTCTTTTTCTTATATTTCAAACACTTTTGCAAGTTCTTCTTTTGGCATTGCTCCCACCATTCTTTTTACTTCTTTTCCATCTTTAAACGCTATAAATGTTGGTATGCTCATTACTTGATACTTTGCTGCTAATTCTTGCTGTTCATCTATATTTATCTTACATATTTTAGCACTAGTTCCCATATCTTCTGCAATTTGTTCTACAACTGGCCCCATCATTTTACATGGTCCACACCACGTAGCCCAAAAATCCACTAAAACTGGAACTCTTGCTTCCATTACCTCTTGCTCAAAATTTTCTTTGCTTAAATTAATTACTGACATTTTAAATTCCTCCTTATTTATTTGCTATGATATGCAAAGCTGCTTTTGCACCTTCATATACCGCCTTATTAATTTGTAATAAACCACCTGTGCAGTCACCACAAGCATATAAGTCTTTTATTGTTGTTTGCATATTTTCATTTACTTGTATTTGATTATTTTGTATGATTGCTCCCATTTTTCTTGCCAAATCGCTACTTGAAGCTGTCCCCATTGCCACAAAAACACCATTAATTTTTTTCGTTTTATGATTTTCAAATTCTACTTCTTCTATTACATTTCCTCCACGAAATTCTCTTACTTTTTCAAATTCTACTGGAAAATGTACTCCATCTCTATTTTCTACCATTTCTTCTCCATTTGTTAAAATAGTAACAGAATTTGCCACTTGCTTTAAATGGTTTGCTTCACTAATGGCATAATTACCACTTCCTAATACAGCAACATCCTTATTTCTATAAAAAAATGCATCACATACTGCACAATAGCTTACCCCTTTTCCCTCATATTCGGAAATCCCCTTTATATTAGGTGATTTTCTATTTGCTCCTGTTGCAAGAATTACTTTTTGTGCCTGATACTGATTATTAATTGTTGTTACGACGAAATATTCCTCTTTTTCTACACTTGTTACTTCATCTTCTATCATGTCTATTCCTAGCCTTTTGGCTTGCCATATTCCATTTTGTACAAGTTCCTTACCGCTAATTGGTTCTTTTAGTCCATAATAATTTTCTATTTTATCTGCTTTTTCTAATGCTCCATATCCTTTTGAAATAACAAGTATCTTCTTTTTTGCCCTTTTTAAGTATAAGCTTGCCGATATTCCAGCTGGACCTGCACCTATAATAATAACATCATACATGTTTTTCCTCCTTATTATTTCCACTATGATATTAAATCATACATATTTTCAAAAGTATAGCCTTTTTTTTGTAAATATTTAATAACATCTTCTAAAGTTTCATACGTTAATATTTTATCTGGCGCATCATGCATTAGTAACACAACATTATTATAAAGAACTGTTTCTTCTAAATTTTTCATAATTTTTTCTTTTGTATCAGCTCCTGCCGCATCACTTGTTAATGCATTCCAATCTAAATAAGCAATATTTTTAGCTTCTAATTCTTTTTTTGCTTTCTCTTTTACTTTGTCATATTCTCCACCAGTCGAGCCTCCTGGAAATCGAAATAAATTACTTGAATAATTTTCATTTCCTAGTGCCCTTTTAATTTGTTCTTCTGTTTTATTATATTCTTTTAATACTGCATTAGAACTTTTATAAATTTTACTATATTCATGAGAATAACTATGATTTGCTATGTAATGACCTTCGCGATATTCCCTTCTAATTAACTCAGGATTTAACTTTACGCGATTTCCCAATACAAAAAAAGTGGCTTTTACATTATATTTTTTTAATGTATCTAAAATATGTGGCGTTACTGCTTCTGATGGTCCATCATCAAATGTCAAAAAAACTCTTTTCCCTTTTTCCCCATTATAAATCTGGTCAACATTTTTCACAAATTGCTTCTTATTTTCCAAATTTCCTTGTGTTCCATCACCTTGCTTTTCATTATTTCTTTTGCTTTGCTCTTGTCTTTCTTCTTTTTTCACTTTTTTGGCATTAGCCTTGGTCTCTATTAATTTCCCCATTGTTTTTTCTTCGTTTCCTTTTCTGGCTACTACTATTCCTAAACTAATTGATACTAGCAAAACAAGTAATAGTATAATAACATATACTATCACTTGTTTTCCTCTTTTTTTAACTTTAAAACTTTCTATTTGATATTGCAATTTTCTCGCCTCATAATTTGACTTTCTTCTACAAAATTATTATACACTATTTTGCAAAAATTATCTAGTCAAATTATGTTTTTTTTGTTCTTTTACTCATCTTTTGAAGTATTTATCTTAAATAGTTTAAACAATTCTACAATAATTAATGGTAATACAATTAATCCTACTGTTTCTAAAATATTGGCAAGTGGTAATACTGGTATACTAAAAATATTTCTTAATCCAGGAACCAATAAAATGACAAACATAAGTGCTGCTGATACTGCAATAGCCAATAATAGTAATTTATTATTAAATGGTTTTGTTTTAAATATAGATTTTTTATTATTTCTAATATTAAACACATGCACTAACTCTGATAATGCAAGCACTGTAAATGCCATTGTTTGACCGATTTCTACTTTTACCTCTTGTGTAGATAGCATTACACCATCATGGTATACTGTTGGAAGCTCTGATTCTGGTGTTGCAAGACCTATTAAAAATGCTGCTAATGTAATGAAACCTATCATAAATCCTTGATATACGATTCTCCATGTCATTCCTTTTGTAAAAATACCCTGATTTGTTTTTAAAGGTTTTCTACTCATAACATCTTGCTCTGCTGGATCTACTGCCAATGCCAATGCTGGTAAAGAATCTGTTACCAAATTAATCCATAAAATATGAATTGGAAGTAATACTTCTATTAAGTTCATATCAATTCCAAAAGTACTTGAAATCCATGGTGTAATTAAAATTGCAAAAAATAGTACTACAATTTCTCCTACATTACTAGAAAGCAAAAATTGAATTGCCTTTAAAATGTTATCATAAATACGTCTTCCTTCTTCTACTGAAGCTACAATTGTTGCAAAATTATCATCTGTTAAAATTACATCTGCTGCTTCTTTTGATACATCTGTCCCCACAATTCCCATGGCACATCCTATATCTGCTGTTTTTAAAGCTGGAGCATCATTTACTCCATCACCTGTCATAGCAACAATTTCTCCATTCGCTTGCCAAGCTTTTACAATTCTTACTTTATGTTCTGGTGAAACTCTTGCATATACACTGTAACTTCTAACCTTCTTTTCAAGTTCTTCTTGTGACATTTCTTCTAACTCTGCCCCAGTAATTGCCTCAGTTTCTTCTTTTAAAATTCCCAATTCTTTCGCAATTGCTACTGCTGTCATTTTGTGGTCACCTGTTATCATAACTGTTTTTATCCCTGCTGTTTTACATTTCTCTACTGCAACCTTTACTTCTTCTCTTGGTGGATCTATCATTCCTACCATTCCAATGAAAATTAAATCACTTTCAATTTGACTCATTTCTTGCTCATCTGGTTCATGGTCCAATTCTTTATATGCCATTGCTAATACTCTTAATGCATCTTTTGCCATGATGTTGTTATTTTCTTCAATACTTCTTTGGTATACGCTTAAATCGTCTTTTATTTCTCCTTTTAAAATATATTTGTTACATTTTCTTAAAAGTTCATCAATACCACCTTTGGTATATACAATATATTTATCTCCTACTTTGTTTATAGTTGTCATCAATTTCCTATCAGAATCAAAAGGAAGTTCTTTTTTTCTTGGAAACATCTCAAAAGTTGCTGGTTCAAAATCCAAACGAAATCCCATATCTACTAGTGCAGTTTCTGTTGGGTCTCCTGTTAGCTGATTATCTGCTCCTACCTTTGTATCATTACATAGCATACTCGTATATACTAGTTTTTCTAATTCCTCTTCTTTTTCTGTAATATCTTCTATTTTAACAAGTTTGTTATTATAAAATAGTCTTTTTACTGTCATTTTATTTTGTGTTAATGTACCTGTTTTATCTGAGCAAATAACTGTGCTACTTCCTAATGTTTCTACTGCTGGCAGCTTTTTAACAATTGCATGCTTTTTAACCATTCTTTGTACACCAATGGCTAAAACAATAGTAGAAACTGCCGCTAATCCTTCTGGAATTGCAGCAACTGCCAAACTAACTGCCGTCATAAACATATCAATCCAGTTTTTTCCATATAAAAGACCAATTACAAAGATAATTGCACAAATAGCAAGTGCAGCTATTCCTAATGTTTTTCCTAACTTGTTTAATTTATTTTGAAGTGGTGTTTCTGTTTTTACAGTATTGGTAATAATTCCTGCAATTTTACCAACTTCAGTATTCATTCCAGTTTCTACAACAATTCCTTTTCCTCTTCCATACGTAATTAATGAAGAAGAAAATACCATATTGGTTCTATCACCAATTCCAACTTTTGATTGTTCTATTAAATTTATATTTTTATCTACTGGTACAGACTCTCCTGTTAATGACGCTTCTTGCGATTTTAGGTTTACTGCTTCTATTAAACGAATATCTGCTGGCACATAATCTCCTGTATCTAGTAGAACAATGTCACCTGGTACAAGTTCTTTGGATGCTACAACTTCAACGGTTCCATTTCTTAGCACTTTTGCCACATGTGAACTTAACTTTTGCAATGCTTCTAAAGATTTTTCCGCTTTATTTTCTTGGGCTACACCAATAATTGCATTTACAATAACAACTATTAAAATAATAATAGAATCTGTAATTCCTTCTCCTTCTATATACCCCACTACTCCTGAAATAATTGCTGCAATAATTAATACAATAATCATAAAATCTTTAAATTGTTCTAAAAATTTTACCAAAACTGATTTCTTCTTTTCTGCCTTTAGCTCATTAAAACCATATTGTTCTTGCTTTGCCTTTACTTGTTCATTTGTTAACCCTTTTTGCTCATGCGTATCTAGCACTTCTAAAATTTCCTTTTGTGTTTTATCATACCAATTTCTTTCCAATTCTTTCTCTCCTTTTTCTTAGTTTTTCCATTTTTTCGTAAGTTATTCTACAAAAAAGCAAGGCTTTGCAAATAACCTACATAAAAATATGCATTTATTCAAAGTCTTGCTTACCCATAAGGTTACTAACCATGCAATTTCTTGCCGTGCTGTTGATTAGTAGTTTCAAAGCTACTCCCTTTTATAACAATATTTATATCATTAAATTTATATTTTTTCAATATAAAATTTATGCCTTAAGACAGTAATTTTTTAACAACTTCATTGATTGTTTTTCCATCTGATTTTGCACCAATTTTTTCTTTGGCTACTTTCATTACTTTTCCCATGTCTTTCATAGAAGTTGCATTCTCTTCTTGTATAATTTGTTTTATCATTTCCTCTAATTCTTCTACAGATAATTGTTTTGGTAAATATTCTGATAAAATTTCAATTTCTTCTTTTACTTCTGAAATCAAATCCTCTCTTCCGCTTTTTTCATAATCTGATAATGAGTCTTTTCTTTTTTTAGACTCTTTCGCAATAATATCAATAATTTGACTATCTTCTAAAACAAGTTGTTTATCTTTTTCTACTTGTAAAATAGCTGCTCTTACCATTTGAATCACGTTTTTTCTAATTGTATTTTTTGTCTTCATACAATCTTTCAAATCTTCTAATAATTTTTCTTTTAACATTTTCATTCACCTCATGCTTTATACTATATCACACTTTTCAATAATTAGCTACTAAAATCCAAAACAATTTGGTATTTTATTATTTGTAATTTGTACAATTACCAACTCCTTTATACAGTTAGCATCCATTTAATGCATTTTGAAAATTAGTTTATTCATATACCTATTTCCATTTAACATAATGTCGTTTTGGCTTGACATATTGCACACATTATGTTAAACTATATCTATTGGCACTAGCCACATGTACGTAAGTACCACTATACTTTTATTTAATAGGAGGATCTGTCATGGCTAAAGATACAAAGCAAATTCTTCGTGAGCAACGTAGTCTGTACGATCAAATGCTTCATGCTGCCATGCAATTGCGGCAACAGCAGCAAGAGTGGAATTTTTCATCATGTACCTATTTGTCCAAGAATGTCTTTCGTGATATTCCATACGCTATGAGCCATTATCAAACTCAGCTGGACAAAGCAACAACTGCCTATTCCACTTTCGTCAATACTCACAATCTGCCATGGACTCCTGAAAAATAAAATAAAGGCACAAAAAGAGGCGCATTTTGCGCCTCTTCGTTTTATTTTGTTACTAACCTTAATATCTCTTCTGGAAGATATTTCGTAACATCTTTATGGTTTCTAAGCAGTTCCATTACCATACTTGAACTAAGATTACCTAGTTTGCCAGATCTAATATATACTGTATCTAAACCAGATATTTCTTCGTTAATTGATGCTATGTTTTCTTCATATTGATAATCCATACCATTTCTAATTCCTCTTACCAAGAATGTTGCACCATGTTCCATAGCAACATCTACCGATAAATTTTGATATGAAATTACCTTTACATTGTCTAATCCTTCACGTTTTAGTACTTCTTCAATTGCCCTTTGCATTTCTTCTTCATCAAATCTTCTTGATTTCTTAGGATTTACACCAATTCCCACAACTACCCTATCAAATAACTGAGTCGATTTCTTTATTACCTGCAAATGACCATTTGTAAACGGATCAAAGCTTCCTGCATAAAAACCTGTCTTCATTAGAGTTCCTCCTTTAATTGTTTAGAGGTTTTCCTTCAAGACTTTTGGGTCTTTTGGAATACTAACTAAAATCTGTATTATTATATCACAAATACTATTACTTTACAAGACAAGCTTCTTCCTGTACGTAATTATGCAAATCTTTTTATCTATTGTGTTTATCAAATTCCTAT